>NZ_FPCB01000078.1:0-11773 GCF_900116815.1 Methylobacterium sp. 174MFSha1.1
GCCGCCGCATGGGCGTTCCAGGCCACCTCCAGGCCGCGCAGGCTGGCGGCGGGGCTGAGCTGGGCGAAGATCAGGGCGAGCAGGTGATCCCACGACGAGAAGCACTTGTCGTAGGCGTCGGCCCCGTGGCGGGCGACGCTCCGGGCGATCTGCTGACGATCGAGCCCTTCCAGCAGCTGGGCAAAGCGGGTATCGCTCGGGTGCATGTCCTGCCCGGATGTTCGTGTCTCGACAACCGGACAACTCCCGGATCACCTCCGGCGTGGCAGGGCATGCACCCACACCAGATTTTTCCCCGGACAGCCCTGCCGCAGAGGGGGGAGAGGAGATTTCCCGCGCATCGCCTCTTCCCGGACAGCCATGCCGCCCGCGGGGAGAGGAGATTGTCCGCACCTCTTCCTTTCCGCGGACGGCCCTGCCCAAGCGGCCGAGGGGATCACGCGGCTTTCGTATCAGGGCGGAGGCGGACCAGCACTGTGTCCGCCGACTGTCCCGCCTATCCCGGCGCACTTGTGGACGCCCTGCGACGGCCGGCTTGACGCGCCCCCGCGGATTATCCTGTCCGCCGGAAATCATCCTGAAGGACGTAAGACTTAATCGCACGGGATGCCGCCCGTCCCGGCAAGGTCCGCTTAATGATGCGGGCGCGATCTTGGCCGCGTTGCAGGGTCTGGTGGCGTTTCGACATGCACCGCAATCTCACCCGCGTCGTGGTCCGGCGCGGCCCGTCCTCGCGCGTCCTGTCCGGATGCGCCCTCGCTCTCACGGCGGTCTGCGGCCGGCCGGCGCTCGCGGCCGACTGGTATACCGGCGCCGAGGCACCGGGCGCGCAGGAGGCCTGGATCGTCTCGGTCGACACCTCGGCGACCGTGAGCTCGCAGGGCTCGCAATTCGCCGGCGCCACCGCGACCGCCGCGCCCTCCGGCTCCCTGCTCACCAGCGGCCTGCGCCTGCGGGCGGACACCGTGATCGGATCGTACCGGTCCGGCACCGGGCTCGGGCAGCAGGCGGAGGTCGCGGCGCTCGTCGGCTACGGCTGGGTCTGGCCGGAGGCGGTGCTGTCGGCCTTCGTCGGCCTCAACGTGCGTCGCAACGAGGTGCCGGGGCTGGACGCGAGCGTGCGCAACGCCGGCGGCCTGAAGGCCGCGATCGACCTCTACGCCCGGCCGACTCCCGGCACGATGGTGCACGCTACCGGCACCTATTCCAGCACCTTCAACGCCTATTACGGCCGGTTGCGCGGCGGCGTCGCGGTGATGGGCGGCTTCCTCGGGCCCGAGGCCGCGCTGCTCGGCGACGATGATTACCGGCAGTGGCGGATCGGCGCCCATTGGAGCGGCTTCCAGTTCGGCGCGCTGCAATTCGGCGTCGCCGCCGGCTACCTGCACGACCGGACCCGCAAGGGCGGCCTCTACACCACCGTCGACATGCGGGCGGGCTTCTAGATGGCCGCCGCTCTCCGCTGGATCGCCTGGGCGCTGTCCGCGCTTCTCACCGTCGGGCTCCTCGTCCAGCCTGTCGGCCCGGAGGCGCAGGTCGGGCTCTGCGCCGTCGCCTGCGCCGGCATGGCCGCCCTGTGGCTGCTGGCGCCCCGCCGCGGCCTGCCCCGGCTCGCCTTCCTGGCGCTCGGCTCCCTGGTGGTGATCCGCTACGTCTACTGGCGCCTCACCGGCACGCTGCCCTCCCTCGACGATCCGGTCGGCCTCGGCTTCGGCCTGATGCTGCTCGGCGCCGAGCTCTACTGCGTGCTGATCCTGGCGGTGAGCCTCGTCGTCAACGCCGATCCCCTGGTGCGTGCGCCCGTCGCGCTGCCGCAGGCCGCCGCGCTGCCCGCCGTCGACGTGCTGATCCCGAGCTACAACGAGCCGACGGAACTCCTCGCCGTGACCCTCGCGGCGGCGCTCAACCTCGATTATCCGGCCGAGAAGCTGACCGTCTGGCTCCTCGACGACGGCGGCACCGACCAGAAATGCGCCGACCCGGACCCCGGCAAGGCGGAAGCGGCCAGGGCCCGCCGGGCCGAATTGCAGGCGCTCTGCCGTGAGCTCGGCGCCCGCTACCGGACACGCGCCCGCAACGAGCACGCCAAGGCCGGCAACCTCAACAACGGGCTCGCCGCCTCGCGCGCCGAGATCGTGCTGGTGTTGGACGCCGACCACGCGCCGTTCCGCTCGTTCCTCACCGAGACCGTGGGTCTGTTCTCGCAGGACCCGAACCTGTTCCTGGTCCAGACCCCGCACGTCTTCCTCAATCCCGACCCGATCGAGCGCAACCTGCGCACCTTCGCCCGCATGCCGTCCGAGAACGAGATGTTCTACGGGGTGACCCAGACCGGGCTCGACAAGTGGAACGGCTCGTTCTTCTGCGGCTCGGCGGCTTTGCTGCGCCGGCAGGCCCTCGACGCGGTCGGAGGGTTCTCCGGCATCACCATCACGGAGGATTGCGAGACCGCCCTCGACCTGCACGGCAAGGGCTGGACCAGCGCCTATGTCGGCCAGCCGCTGATCGCCGGGCTCCAGCCCGAGAGCCTGGCCGACTTCATCGTCCAGCGCGGCCGCTGGTGCCAGGGCATGATCCAGATCCTGATGCTCAAGAACCCGCTGACGAAGCGGGGCCTGAGACCGATCCAGAAGCTCGCCTACCTGTCGAGCATGACGTTCTGGTTCTTCCCGCTGCCGCGGCTGATCTTCATGCTCGCGCCGCTGCTGCACATCTTCTTCGACGTCAAGATCTTCGTCTCGTCGGTCGACGAGGCCCTGGCCTACACGGCGACCTACATCGTCGCCAACCTGATGATCCAGAACTACCTCTACGGCCACGTGCGCTGGCCGTTCGTGTCCGAGCTCTACGAGTACGTCCAGGGCGTGTTCCTGGTCCGCTCGATCGCATCGGTGATCGCCTCGCCCCGGCGCCCGAGCTTCTCGGTCACCGCCAAGGGGGCGGGCCTCGGCCACGACCACCTCTCGGCCCTGGCCTGGCCGTTCTTCGCGATCTTCCTGGCCCTCGCCGCCGGCTGCGGCATGGCGGCGTGGCGCTACCTCTACGAGCCCGGCGTCACCAGCCTGATGCTCGTCGTCGGCCTGTGGTGCGGGTTCAACCTGGTGATCGCCGGCGTGGGCCTCGGCGTCGTGGCCGAGCGGCGCCAGGACGAGCGCAGCCCGAGCCTGCCGGTCGGCCGGCCGGCCCTGGCGGTGTTCGGGTCCGAGCAGGTGCCGGTGATCGTCGAGCGGATGAGCACGGACGCCGCCACCCTGCGCCGGAGCGACGGCGCGCCCTGGCCGGCGCTGCCGGGGGACGGCTTCCAGGGCGGCGTCCTCCAGGCCGCTGACGGACCGCCCCTGCGCTTCTCGTTGCGCGCGGCGCCGGCGCCGGATCGGCGCGTCGTCGCCTTCGCGGCCCTCGCGCCCGCCGAGTACCGCACGCTCGCCGGGCTGATGTACGGCGATGCCGGCGCCCTGCGCGCCTTCCTGAAAGGGCGCCGGCGCCACCGCGACCTCCTCACCGGCACCCTGCGCTTCCTCGCCTGGGGCGTCGCCGAGCCGGTGCGGGCGGTGTCGTATCTCGGCAAGCGGGCACCGGTTCAGCCGGCACCGGCTCCGTCGGCGCTCGCGGTGCCAGACGCGCAGCGGGCGGTCGCCGCTCCGGCCGATGTCGCGTCCGAGAGGGTTCCGGATGTCGCAGCGCCACTGCTCGCCCCCCTCGCCGAGCCGGCCCCGCCGGTGATCCTCGCAGACGAAATCGCCCGTGAGCGCGCGAGCCCCGTGCCCGCATCCGTCGCCGCGTTGCCCCTGCCGGCGATCCAAGCCGCGGCGCGTCCGGTGGAGATCCCCGCGGCGGTCCGGCCCGAGGGGCGTCCTGCCACCGGTAACCCGGTCGTCGCCCACCCCGCCGCCCAACCGGCCCCGGCGTCCGCCCCGGTCGCGGCGGAGCGTCTCCCGGGCGATCTTCCCTCGGCTGCGGCTTCCCTGGACGAGACTCGCCTGGACGAGGCCGTCTGGCGAAGAGCCATCGCCGATCTCCTCGCCGCCGCGCCCGATCCCGGCGGAGCCCTGCGCCCCGACGCGGGTGCGCTCGACGCAACCGCCTGGGCCGCGAGCATCCGGGCCCTCGCCGGCACCGGCACCGCCCCGGTTCCGATCGCGCCGCCGCCCCTCGACGCCGCCCCGGCCGCGACCGCCCGCGACGCCTTGCGCGACGCCCTCGCGGCCTCCCGCAACGCTGCCTGAGAGGAGCCATTCCGGATGCACCGCCTCCTCGTCCGCACCCTCGTCCCAGCCCTCGGCGCCGCGTTATGCAGCGCGTCGGCCCCGGCCCAGACCTTCTCGGGTTTCGGGCCGACCCCCACCATGATGCTGCCGGGCGCGCCGCTCCCGGCCCATTCGCCCCCATCCGCCGCGACGGGCCCGGCCCTGCGCCGGCTCCCCGCCGTCGCGTCGCCCCTGCGGCTCTGGGACGAGACCGGCACGGTGACTTGGCCGCTCTTCGTCACCGCCGCCGAGGCGCGGGCGGGCGGCGTGTTCCAGCTCGGCTACCTGTCGGCGGTCTCGGTCCTGCCGGAGGCCTCGACCCTGCGCGTCGGCCTCAACGGCGCCGAGATCGGCCGCACCCAGATCGATGGCGTCCACGGCCTCAGGGTCGAGAGCATGACGATCGCGCCGGGCGCCCTGCGCGCCGGCTTCAACGCCGTGACCGTCGCGGTCGACCAGCGCCACCGCGTCGATTGCACGGTCGCGGCGACCTACGAGCTCTGGACCCAGATCGACCCCGAGACGACCGGCCTCGTCGCGGCGGGGGAGGGCGTCGCCGACCTCGCCGATCTCGCGGCGATCCGGCCGGGGCCGGAGGGCGCCGTGCCGATCCGCCTGATCCAGACCGGCGAGCGCCTGTCGGAGCGCCGCGTCGAGGGGTTGCTCGCCGGCGCCCAGGCCCTGGCGCTGGCCGGCCGGTTCGCCCAGCCGGTCGTCTCCTTCGCCCCAAGTCCCGAATCCGGCGACGGCGTCGCCCTGGCGGTGGCGCCCGCACCCGAACTCGCCCGCAGCCTCGACATCGCGTCCCTCGGCCTCGTCACCGGCCCCCTCCTCGCCCTGCTGCCGGCCCGGCCCGATCGCCGCCCGGTCGTCGTCGTCACCGGCGCGAGCGAGGCGGACGTGACGGCGGCGCTCGCGCAGCTCGGCGCGCTGGCAGCAGCCGCGCCGCAGGGCACGCCGGAGGGGCTCGCCGCCCTGCGCGATCGGGACGGCCGGCGGATCGCCGGCGGCGAGAGCCTGACCCTCGCCGATCTCGGCCTGACCGATGCGGTGATCGGCGGGCGGACGCATCAACTCACCCTCGATCTAGCGCTGCCGCACGACCTCCTGGCGGCCGACTACGCCAAGATCGCCCTCGACCTCGACGCGACCTACCCGGCCGGCCTCGCGCCCGGTGCCCAGGTCAGCGTGTCGATCAACGGCGAGGCGGCGGGCAGCGTCCCCCTCGGCAAGGCCGGCGGCGAGACCCTGCGCCGGCGCACGGTCTTCCTGCCCCTGCGGCTGCTGCGCCCCGGCCTCAACCGGATCAGCCTGCTCGCCGAGCTGCCGAGGCCGGACGACCGCGCCTGCGCGGCTCCGGCCGGCGAGCGCCTGACCCTGCGCGCCAGCACCCGCCTGACGATTCCCGACCTCGCCCGGATCGCCCGCCAGCCGGACTTGGCCGCCACCGCGGCGGCGGGCTTCCCGTACCGGGCGGAGGGCCGCGCCCCGACCCTCTCCGTGCCCGCCCCGGACCGCGACACGATGGCGGCCGCCGCCACCCTGGCGACCCGCCTCGGCGTGGCGGCGGGCCGGCCGATCCCCTTCGCCTTCGCGGCCGGGCGCAGCGGCGTGGTCGGCCCGACCCTGGTGGTGGCGGCCCTGCGCAGCCTCGATGCCCCGCTCCTGAAGGCCGCCGGCCTCGACCCGCAGGCCCTGCGCGACGCCTGGATGAAGCGCGACGAGACGGCCGGCTCCCCAGCTCCCGAACCGGGCCCGGCGATCCGCCGCCGGCTCCTGCGCCGCGGCGGCATCCCCGGCTGCCGCGGCCCCGCGACCCCGGCGCCCGGGCTGTCGGAGACCGCCCTCGTCCTCGCCCAGGGCGTGACCGGACCGGCGCCGGACGACGTCCTGACCCTCGTCACCGCCCCGACCCCCGGCGCCTTGAGCGAGGCGACCGCCTGCCTCGTCCAGCCGCTGGTCTGGAGCCGGCCCCGCGGCGCCGTCACTCTGCTCGCCGCCGACGGCACGGTGGCCGCGCAGGATCCCGAGACCGGCCGCTATGTCGCCACCGCCCCGGCCTCGTTCGGCAACCTGCGCCGCATCGCCGCCGGCTGGCTCTCCCTCAACCGCGAGGTCTACGCCCTGATGGCGCTCGCCTGCGCCGGGCTGCTGGCCGCCTCGACCCACCAGCTGGTGCGCAACCTCGGCAGGAAAACCGGATGACGACCCTCGCCAGAGCCGTCGCGATCCTCCTCGCGCTCGTCGCGGCCTGCACCGCCGCCGCGGCCGAGACCCCGCCGCTCGCCGATCACGAAGGCTGGCGCGCCTACAAGGCCCGCTTCGTCACCGAGGCCGGCCGGGTCGTCGACACCGGCAACGGCGGCATCAGCCACAGCGAGGGGCAGGGCTACGGCATGCTGCTCGCCGCGCTCGCGGGCGACCGCGCGACCTTCGAGCGCATCTGGACCTGGACCCGCGCCAACCTGATGGTGCGCGACGACCAACTCCTCGCCTGGCGCTGGGAGCCCGACCGGCGCCCCGCAATCGCCGACATGAACGACGCCGCCGACGGCGACCTCCTGGTTGCCTGGGCGCTGGCCGAGGCGGTGGCGCTCTGGAACGATCCCTCGCACCGGGTGGCCGGCCGGCGCATCGCGGTCGAGCTCGGCCGCAAGCTGATCCTGCCGCGGGCCGCCCACGGGCCGCTGCTGCTGCCCGGCGTCGCGGGCTTCTCCGCCGAGGACCGCCCCGACGGCCCGGTGGTGAACCTGTCCTACTGGATCTTCCCGGCCTTCGACCGGATGCCGCTCCTCGCCCCGGAATTCGACTGGGCCGGGCTCGACCGCAGCGGCCGCCGGCTGATCCGCGCCGCCCGGTTCGGGCCTGGGCGCCTGCCGAGCGAGTGGGTCTCCCTCGCCGAGACCACTCCGAAGCCCGCCGACGGCTTCGCGCCCGACTTCTCCTATAACGGCCTGCGCATCCCGCTCTACCTCGCCATGGCGGGCACGACGGATGCCGAGCTCTACGCGCCTTTCCTGAGCCTCTGGCCGCGGGCGGAGGCCGGCAACCTCCCCCTCGTCGACACCGCGAGCGGCAAGGTCACCGCCCGCCTCACCGAATCCGGCTACGGCGCCGTCCCGGCCCTCGCCGCCTGCGCCGCCCGCGGCACGCCGTTCCCGCCCGCGCTCGCCCGGGTGCGGGCCGAGACCGGGCACTACTACCCGGCGACCCTGCAGCTCCTGGCGCTGGCCGCCCTCAAGACGAGGTATCCCGCATGCGCCCCGCGCTGATCGTCGCCTTCGCCCTCGCCGGGACGGCACCGGTCGCGGCGGCCGAGACGCGGCCCGACGAGACGGCCCTGCGCTACTACGCCGTCCAGCGCCAGCCCGAGCGGGTCGCCGCCGAGACCGAGCGCCTGTCGCGCCGCTTCCCGGGCTGGACGCCCCCCGCCGATCTCTGGACCGCCGCGCCGGGCGCCGAGGACGAGGAGGGATTCTGGGACCTCCTGAATGCCGGCCGCCTCGACGCGCTGCGCAAGGCACTCACTGATCGCGCCAGGACCGAGCCGGGCTGGACGCCGTCGGGAGCGCTCGCCGGCGCCCTCGCGCGCCGGCAGCTGCGCGAGGAGGTGAGGGGGCTCGCCAAGGCCGGCCGCTGGTCCGACCTCGCCGCCCTCGCCGAAAGGCGCCGGCCGGAGATCGAGGCCGGCGAGGCGGAGGTGGCCTGGAGCGCGGCGGAAGCGCTCGCCCGCACCGACCGGGCGCCGGAGGCGATCGCGCTGTTTGCCCGGGCCCTCGCCGCCCCGGGCGCGAGTGCCGAGGATCGCCGGGCCGGCCTCCTGCGGGCGCTGCCACTGTTGCCGATGGCCGAGATCGACCGGCTCGGCGCAAGGATCCCGGCCGACGACCTCGCGCCGATCCGCATCGACCTGATCCGCGGCCGCCTGAGCGCCGTCCTGCACGACGAGGCCGGGCAGGCGGTGGCGCCCGCCGACCTCGCCGCCTTCCAGGCCTATGCCGAGGCGGCACCCGATCCCGACCAGCCGGCCCTGGTCGCCTGGCACGCGTTCAAGCGCAGCGACCTGCCGGAGGCCCTGGCCTGGTTCAAGCGCGCCATCGCGCGGGGCGGCGACGCGATGGTGGCGCACGGCCTCGCCCACACCCTGCTGCGCCTCGGCCTGCGCCGGGAGGCGGAGGACGTGGCTTATGCCTGGCGCGAGCCGCTGGTGAACAACTCGCTCCTGTTCATCGACATCCTGGAACGCGACCTGACCCGCGCGACGCCCCCGGCGATCGAGCCCGAGCGCCTGCGCCGCTACGCGGACGTCACCGCCGCGACCGCCTCGGGGGAGGGCGCGCAGGCACTCGCCTGGTACGCGTACAATACCTGCCAGTTCGATGCCGCGCTCGCCTGGTTCCGCCGCGCCGTCGCGTGGTTCCCGAAGGAGGCCACCGTCTACGGCTACGCCCTCGCCCTCCAGCGGGCGGGCCAGCAGCGCGCCGTCGTGGAACTCGTCAACCGCTACGACGGGCTGTTTCCGCGGGTGGTCGGC
Source organism: Methylobacterium sp. 174MFSha1.1 (assembly GCF_900116815.1). NCBI lineage: Bacteria > Pseudomonadati > Pseudomonadota > Alphaproteobacteria > Hyphomicrobiales > Methylobacteriaceae > Methylobacterium > Methylobacterium sp. 174MFSha1.1. Next base: position 8,782 of record NZ_FPCB01000078.1, read on the forward strand.
CTGCTCTTCTCCGCCCGCTCCGAGCGGCCCTCGCCCTGCGACGCGCCCGCGCCCCGCCCGGCGGAGCCGGCCGTCCGCGGCGTCCATCTCGACCTCGGACCCAGGCCCGACGCCGCGAGAGCCGAGAGAGGCGGCCGCGTGCCCCAGCCCGACGCCCTCGAGGCGCCGTCAGCCCCGCTCGTGCGCCGCAGCGATTTTCCCGTGGCGGTGACGCCGGAGAACGACTTGCGCGCCGCGCCGACCGGCAATCCGCTCGCCGTCGTCGTCCCGGCGCCGTCCCGCGCCGCCGGACGTCCGCCGACCACCGCGCGGCGCGTCCCCGGCGTCGGGCCGATGCCCTACGAGCGCTACGGCTTCTCGCTCCTGCCCGCCTGGACCGGCGCGACCGGTCCGAGCGTCCCGAGCGCCGCCGAGCGCCCCGCTCCCCTCGGCAGTTTGTGGTCGGCGATGCAGGCGGTCCCCGCCGATCCGCCCGCGCCGCGCGACGTCGCCACCACCGGCGCCATCCTCCACACCCTCCGGAAGCCCCTGCCGTGACCCGCTCCCTCGCCCTCGCCGCCGCTCTCGCCCTGGGCGCCTGCACCGCGCAGGAGCGCGCCGCCGCCCCGCGTTTCGCCAGCCTCGACGCCGCGTTGCCGCCCGCCACGATCCCGCGGCGCTCCACCCCGGTCGTCGCCACACCGATGGTCGTCCTGCCGGCCTGGATCGGGCGACCGGTCGCCCTGCGCGAGCGCGACGGTGCCGGCGGGTTCGAGCAGGCGATCACGCTGCGCCCGCCCGGGGCCCGCAATGGGCGCGACGACCTGATCCTGGTGTCCTCCCCGAAGGAGGGCGCGCTCGACGCGATGCTCGGCGGCAAGCCGACCGAAGCCGGCATCCACGCCGAACTCGCCGCCGCCTTCCCGGGCACGGCGATGCAGGTCGTCACCCGCCCGTCGGCCAACGCTTACGGCCCCTACGGCCTCGCCATCGGGCGGAGCGGCGCGACGCGCTGCCTCTACGCCTGGCAGTGGATTCCCGAGGCGCCCTTGCTCGCGGGCGGCGCGCCGGCGCCCCTGTCCCTGCGCCTGCGCCTGTGCCGGGACGACGTCACCGTCGAGGCGATGGCCGCCGCCGTGACGCAGCTGCGCCTCGTGCCGCGCTTCTCCGGCGAGCCGGTCCCGGCGCCGGCCCGCCTCGCGCCGCGCTCGGGGCCCCGGCCTGCGGGGCGCCTCCAAGTCTCTCGCCCGCACGTCTCTCGCCCGGCGCCGGTCGCCGCCGCGCCGGCACCGTCCGGACCGCGCTATCTCGGCGAGGCGGACGAGCGCCCCCCGGCCGTGACGGCCCCGAGCGGCGGCGCGATGCGCAGCACCCTCGCGGGCAGCCTCGACGCGCCGTCTCCGGCGGTCGCGAGCCTGCCTCCCGAGGCGGCGATCCTGCCGCCCGAGGCCACGCGCGGCCCGGTGGCACGCCCGTGACAGACTTTTTCCCGACCGCACCCGAAGGGAGTTCCCGATGAGCCTGCGCCTTCTCGTGGTCGAGGACGATCCCGGCTTCCAGGACCTCGTCCGCGCCCTGTGCGAGCGCCGGGGCGACAGCGTCGACGTGGCCTCGGACGGCTTCCTCGGCCTGCGCCTCCTGAGCGAGCGCCGCCACGACGTGGTGATGATCGACTATCACCTACCCGAGATGGACGGCTACGCCCTCGCCCGGCTGATGCGCGAGATCTCCCGTCCGGAGGATCAGGTGCGGCTGATCGGCGTGACGGCCGACCGGCACGGCCTCGCCTCGCGCCGGGGCGCCGATGCGCGGTTCGACGCCATCCTGGTCAAGCCCCTCGACCCGGAGGCGCTCTACGCCGCCCTCGACCGGCTGACCCGCGTCGAGGCCCCGCCTCCTGAGACCGGCGCCGACGCGGTCTGGCGCCGCTTCGGCCTCGCCGGCCGGCCCCGCGCCCTGATCTGCCCGGCCCCGGGCGCCGTCGAGGCCGCGGCCTTTGCCCAGGCCTTCGTGCTGGTGACGCGGGCCATTGATGCCGACCTGATCCTCCTGAGCGGCGAGGCCGGGCTCCCGGACCTGCGCGCCGCCCGGGCCGCGACGCCGAGCCGGCCGGTGCCGAGCGTCGACCTCACCGGGCGCCTCGGGGGAGCCTGCGACGTGACGTTCCGGGTCGGCGATCCCGCCTCCTGGGCGGCATTGGCCGAGGCTTGCGCCGGCTTTGCCAGCCGGCACGCCGGACTTGCCCCGGGGGAGGGACCGGCCGATCCCGTCGCCCATCTCCTGGCGCTGCTTCACGTCTCCGCCCGCGACCTGCCGCTGGCAGGCGGGGAGGGCGGGCTCAGCTACGAGACCGGCCTGTCACCCGCGTCCCTCATGGCCGCGGTGCTGACGCTCACCGAGGCGGGGGCGCTCGCCTGCGTGGCGACCGACACCGGCGTGAGCGTGCGCCTGACCGAGGCCGGAACCTCGGCAGCCACCGCCGGCCAGCTCCCGCGCGGGCCCCGTCATCCGCCCAACCCTGCACGCCCGCCGGTGCTCGACGCGCGCAAGACCGCCGAGCTGACGCGCCTGATCGGCGAGGCCGAGCTCGGCCGCCTGCGCGACCGGTTGATGGGACAGCTCGCCACCGCCTTCGCGCCGCAGGCGGACCTGCCCACCCTGGCGCACGAGGCCCACGTGATCGTGGCGATGGCCGGAAGCCTCGGCTTCGAGGATCTGGCAGCCGCCTGCCGCACCCTCGAATCCGCCATCAAGGCCGGCTCCGGCCTGCCTGACGCCGTGGCGGAGGCCCGCCGCGCCGTCTCCGATGCGCGCAGCCACTGTGCGGCGGCCTGACCTCGGCGGGGGAGGGGACGCCTGTCGCGGGAGTTTCACAAAGGAGTTGACGGGGGAAAATGCGGGGCCTATACGACCACCCATCGGCGCCGGCCGCTCCCGCGGACCGGTCGCTGAAACGTCTTCGAGACAGTCTGGGCCGGCAAGCCTGACCTTGGTCAGGTGCTGGTCCTGTTGT
>NZ_FPCB01000011.1:0-223832 GCF_900116815.1 Methylobacterium sp. 174MFSha1.1
CATAGGTCAGGCTGCCGAGCGGCGCGGTGCCGGTGCCGTCGTAGACCTTCGTGGCGGTGCCCGCGAGCGAGGCGGTCAGCGACGCCTTGCCGACGTTCAGGGCGCCGTCCGCGAAGCTGACGGCATAGTTGGCCGAGGTCAGTCCGGACGGGGTGATGGCGTAGGAGCCGGCATTCACTGCGCCCTGCGCCGTGCCGCCATAGGTCAGGGTGCCGCCCAGCGCCGAACCGGTCTCGCCGTTGACGAGGCCCGCATACGAGACGCCGTTGCCGCCGGTGAACGCCTGACCATCGTAGGTCTTGCTCGCGGCGTTGGCGGTGACCGTCAGCGGCGCCGGTGTGATCGCGCCGATCGCCGCGGAGGCGGTGGTCGAGGTGAGCGCGTAATTGCCGGAGGCCGCGCCCGAGAGCGAGAGCCCCGAGACCGTCACGGTCTTGCCGGTGCCCGCCTGGGCGGAACCGTAGGCGGCGGCGGTGCCCGCCACCGTCACGGCGTCGGTGCCGACGCGGCCCGACAGGCCATAGGTCAGGCTGCCGAGCGGCGCTGCGCCGGTGCCGTCGTAGACCTTGGTGGCGGTGCCCGCGAGCGAGGCGGTCAGCGACGCCTTGCCGACGGTGAGGGCGCCGTTCGCGAAGCTGATGGCGTAGTTGCCGGAGGTCAGGCCGGACGGGGTGATGGCGTAGGAGCCGGCATTCACCGCGCCCTGCGCCGTCCCGCCATAGCTCACGGTACCGCCCAGCACCGAAGCGGTCTCTCCGTTGACGAAGCCCGCATAGGTGACGCCGTTGCCGCCCGTGAACGCCTGGCCGTCATAGGTCTTGCTCGCCGCCTTGGCGGTGACGGTCAGCGGGCCCGGCGTGATCGTGCCGATCAACCCGGAGGTCGTGGTGGCGGCGAGCTGGTAGTTGCCGGCGCCTGCCCCCGCCAGGGCGAGACCCGACACGGTCACCGCCTTGCCGGTGCCGGCCTGGGCAGTGTCGTAGGTCGCGCCCGAGCCCGCCACCGTCACCGCGTCCGTGCCGACGACGCCGGACTGGATGTAGGTGCGGCCGCCCAGCGGCTTGGCGGCGTAGATCGTGGCGCCGGACAGGGTGTAGGTGAGGCCGTCCAGCCCGGCGACGGCGTTGCCGTCATAGACCTTCGCGGCGACGCCCCCGATGGTCACGGCCAGCGTCTTGGCGTAGACGCTCAAGGCGCCATCCGCGAAGGTGATAGCGTAGTTGCCGGAGGTCAGGCCGGACGGGGCGATGGTGTAGGAGCCGGCATTCACCGCGCTCTGCGCCGTGCCGGCGTAGGTTACGCTGCCGCCGAGGACGGACGCGCCTTCGCCGTTGACGAAGCCCGCATAGGTGACGCCGTTGCCACCCGCATAGGCCTGACCGTCATAGGTCTTGCCCGCAGCCCTGGCGGTGACCGTCAGCGGGCCCGGCGTGATCGTGCCGATCGACCCGGAGGTCGTGGTGGCGGCGAGCTGGTAGTTGCCGGCGCCTGCCCCCGCCAGGGCGAGACCCGACACGGTCACCGCCTTGCCGGTGCCGGCCTGGGCGGTGTCGTAGGTCGCGCCCGAGCCCGCCGCCGTCACGGTGTCGCTGCCGACGATCCCCGACAGGGTGGTGGTGATGGCGCCGAGCGGGGCCGTGGCGGTGCCGTCGTAGGTCTTGGTGGCGCTGCCGCCGAGGGAGGCGGTGAGCGGGGCCTTGTTCACGGTGAGGACGCCATCCGCGTAGGTGATGGCATAGTTGCCCGCGGTCAGGCCGGACGGGGTGATGGCGTAGGAGCCGGCATTCACCGCGCCCTGCGCCGTGCCGCCGTAGGTCACGCTGCCGCCGAGGACGGAGGTGCCTTCGCCGTTGACGAGGCCCGCATACGAGACGCCGTTGCCGCCCGTGTAGGCCTGACCGTCATAGGTCTTGCTCGCCGCGTTGGCCGTGACCGTCAGCGGCGCCTGGTTCACGCTCAGGGCGCCGTCCGCGAAGGTGATGGCGTAGTTGCCGGAGGTCAGGCCGGACGGGGTGATGGCGTAGGAGCCGGCATTCACCGCGCCCTGCGCCGCGCCGCCATAGGTCAGCGTACCGCCGAGCACCGCGGCGGTCTCGCCGTTCACGAGGCCCGCATAGGCGACGCCGTTGCCGCCCGCATAGGCCTGTCCGTCATAGGTCTTGCTCGCCGCGTTGGCGGTGACCGTCAGCGGCGCCGGGGTGATCGTGCCGATCGCCGCCGAGGCGGTGGTCGAGGCCAGGACGTAGTTGCCCGCAGCGGTCCCCGACAGGCCGAGGCCCGTCACGGTCACGGTCTTGCCGGTCCCGGCCCCGGCGCTGTCGAAGATCGCGCCGGTGCCAGCGACGGAGACGCCGGGGGTGTCCGCCGGCGCCACGCCCGAAAGGCTGTAATTGGTCGGCAGCAGCGAGGCGGTGGTGCCGTCATAGGTCTTCGAGACGGTGCCGACCAGCGAGGCCGTCACCGTGGCGGGGATGATGGTGAGGCCGTACGGGTTCGGGACGGTGACGACGCGGTAGACCCTGCCCGCCGAGCCGGTCACCACCGCGTCCGACGCGGTGACGTCGTAAGTGCCGACGGGCGAGGTGAGGGTCGCGCTCGTCGAGAAGATGCCGGGATTGGTGACGAAATCGCCGGGCCGGAGGCCGGCATAGATCCCGACGAAATTCGGGTTGCTCGTGTTGTACGGGCGCCTGACGGAGACCGGCGTCACGCCGATGACGGGTGAGACGCCGTAGAGCTCCGGGTAGTGGGCGGTCGAGACGCCGCCCTGACCGGCCTGGTTCGGCGGGGCCCAGACGTATTCGAAGCTGAAGCCCGGATAGTTGGTCCTGAACGACGCCCGGTCCTGCATCTGCGCGGTGGTCAGGCCGGTGGCATTGGTATTGGCTGTATTGCCGTACGGATTCTGAACTCCCGCCGTGTCGACGTTCCAGTAGGCTCCATAGACGTTGCCGCCTTCGGCGCCGACGAGCGCGCCGACGTCGCCCTGGCCCGAGACGGCGCCGGTGGCGTAGACCCCGAAGATGAGGCCATATGTTCCGGCCCGGCCGGTCACTCCGCCGACGGCGCTCGTGCCGCCGACGTTGCCGGTGGCATAGGCTTGGCCAAGTTGGCTGAACGACCCGCTCTGGCCGATCAGGCCGCCGACGTCGAAGCGGCCGTTCACGTCGCCGCCGGCATAGGACGCATAGACGAACCCGTCGTTCGTTCCGATCAGGCCTCCGGTCCGGTCGGTGCCGAAGACGGGACCGGTGGCGTAGGACTGGACGATAGTACCGCCGTTGGCGCCGACCAGGCCGCCCACGTCGTTCGAGCCGGTGACGAGGCCGGTCGAGGAGGATCCGGTGATGGCGGCGGCGAGATTCTGGCCGACCAGTCCACCCGTGTATTGGCCGCCGGAGACCGGGCCGGTGTTGGAGGCGCGGGTGATGGTGCCGAAATTGAGGCCGACCAGTCCACCCGTGTATTGATTGCCGACGACGTAGCCGCCGACGAGGGCGATGTCGGTGATCGTGCTGGCGCTCCCGAGGGCGCCGATCAGCCCGACGGCGGAGCTCGATGGTCGGTTGATGGTCAGCCCGGTGACGGCGCGGCCGGCCCCGTCCAGGCGACCCGTGAAGGGCACGTAGAGGTCGCCGACCGGCACGAAACCGCCGCTCCCGAAGATGCCGGCCGCGTTCGTCCCCGCTGTCTCCCTCGCGTCGATGTTGGAGGCGAGCCGATAGCTGCCCGCGAGGTCCGTCCCCATCAGCTGCAGCTGGTGCAGGTTCGACACCGCGACCACGCCGCTGGCGTCGGCAGCGGCCGCCTCGGCGCGCAGGATCGGCCGCATGTCGCCGGCCTGGTACCAGGTGCTGGTGAAATCCCAGTTCGTGTAGCTCGACGATGACCGGGCGCTGGATCCAGCGCTGCTCAGACCCGTCAAGCCGACGACGTTGCTTGAACCGAGTCCCGTAGATTTACCGGAACTATCCTTGTCCCAAAAACTTGAGACGAAACTGCTTCCGCTTCCAATCATTCCACCGGCAAATCCCCCGACATGCGTGCTGCCTGTCACGTTCCCGGAAGAGTACGATTCGCTGATGCGGCCGAAACGGGAGGTCGAGAAACCGTTCAAGCCGACCAGGCCGCCAACGTAGTCTGTTCCCGTCACCTTCCCCGTCGAATAAGATTGGTCGACCTTCCCTACATTAAGCGTTCCGCCGGTTCCATCGTTTGCGCCGAGCAGGCCTCCGACCTGTTTAGCTCCCGACACCTCTCCGGACGCATATGACCGCGAGATGGCGCCTGTATAATTCTGCCCGACCAGGCCGCCGATCGATTCGCCGCTGCCTGTCACGCGGCCGGTTGCATAGGACAGGTTCACCGTGCTGTTGTTCCAGCCGACGAGGCCGCCCACGTAGCTCGCGCCCGAGACGCTGCCGGTGACGTAGGACTGGCTCACCATGCCGTAGTTGCGACCGACGAGGCCACCCACCATGCTGTCGCCGGTGACGCTGCCGCCGACGAGGCCGACACCGCTCACGGAGCCGCCCGCGTTGAGCTGGCCGATCAGCCCCGTGTAACTGAAGCCCGGACGGGCGATGGTCAGGCCTGTGATCGTGCGGCCCGCTCCGTCCAGAGTCCCCGTGAAGGCCGTTCCCGGGTTACCCACCGGTACAAAGCCGCCCGTTCCGAAGATGCCGGCCGCGTTCGTGCCCGCCGTCTCGCTCGCATCGATGTTGGCGGTGAGCTGGTACTGCCCGGCGAGGTTCGCGCCCATCAGCTGCAACTGGTGTGCGTTGGAGATGGCGATGACGCCGTTGGCATCCGCCGTCGCCGCCTCGGAGCGCAGGATCGGCCGCATGTCGCCGGCCTGGTACCAGACGGTGGTGAAGTCGAAGCCGGAGTAGTTCGAGGCAGAGCGCGCCTGCGCGCTGGTCAACCCCGTGGCGCCTGTCGTCGCGCCGCCAGCCGTCTGACCCGTGCTGTCCTTGTCCCAGTAGCTGCTCGTTATGACGCCAGAGTTGCTGCCGACCAGACCGCCCGAACTGCCGCTCCCGCCCGAGAGCGATACTCTGCCGGACGCATAAGACTGGATGACCCTGGACGCCCCGCCGCTGACGTTGCCGACGAGACCGCCGATCAAGCCGGTACCTACGACGCTTCCGGTGGCGTAGGACTGGCTTACAGTGCCGGCGAGGGCTCCGACGAGGCCGCCCACGCTACTTGAAGTGCCTGAGACACTGCCGGAAGCATAGGATTGGCTCACCGTGCTGCCTGTGTCGGCACCGCCGATGAGGCCGCCGACCCCGGCCGCCCCCCGGACACTGCCTGTCGCGTAGGACTGGCTCACCGCGATGCCTTTGGTGTAGCCGATGAGGCCGCCCACGAAGTTGCCGGAGCCCGAGACGCTTCCTGTGGCGTAGGACTGTCTCACAGTGCCGCCGTTGCTGTAGCCGATGAGGCTGCCCACCTGGCTAGCGCCCGAAACGCTGCTTCCGGCGAGTCCGACGTTGCTCACGCTCCCGCCTGAGCCGAGATAGCCGAACAGCCCGACGTTGCTCTGGGTCGGCCGTGTGAGGGACAATCCGGTGATCGTGCGGCCCGCCCCGTCCAGGCTGCCGGTGAACGTGGCGGCGTTGCTACCCACAGGCTTGAAGCCGGCGCCGCCGTTCCAAGCGACGGTGCCCGACGCATCCACGTCACCGGCCAGCTGATAGCTCGCCGCCCGGTAGCCCGCCGACGTACCCATGCCCTGCACGCCGTAGATGTCGGTCAGCTGGTACGGGCCGGCGCTCGTGCCCGCCCCTCCCGACGCCCGCAGGAACGAGCCCCCCGTCACCTGGAAGTCGCCGGCCGCGAAGCCCGGCAGGCTCGCGGCGTTCTGGATCCAGTCGCCGGACGTCAGCGCGAAGCGGCCCACCGAGACCGCGTCCGTCGCCGAGATCGTCTGGCCGCTGCCGGCGGTCAGGGTCAGGCCACCGGCCGTGGCGTTGATCGTGCCGTTGAGCGCGATGGTCCCCGCCGCCTGCAGGGTCAGCACCGCCCCGCTGCCCCACGCCAGCGGCGCCGCCACCGTGATCGTTCCGGCCTGGCTGCCGCTCGTCCCGGTCGAGACCGTCACGTTGGCGCTGCCGAGCGCCGTCAGCAGCGTGCCGGCATTGATCACCGAATCGTCGCCGGTCGCGGCAAAGCCGTCGCCGGTGGTCTGCACCCCCGACGAGATCGTCACGTTGTAGGGGTCGAGCAGCAGCGTGCCGAAGGCGCCCTTCGCGGCGGTCAGGTCGGTGCGGCCGTCATAGGCGAGGTGCCCCTTCGACGACACCTCCGCCTCGCCGCCGTTCCCGCTCAGTGCGCCGCCCCGGGCGCTGATCGTGCCGGCGAACCGCGTGCTCGCATCCGACCACACCACCACGTCGCCGCCCGTGCCGGCCGCGATCGCGTCCGCCCGGATCTCCGTCCCGGCATCGATCGTCACGCTCTGCGCGTGCGCCAGCCGCCCGGCGCCCTCGCGCCCGCCGCCGAGCCGCACCACGCCCCCGCCCGTCGCGCCGGAGACGTCGATCCGCGCCAGCGTCAGCGCCATCTCCGGCGCCGTCGCCACGACACGGCCGCCCTGGCCGCTCCGGCCCGTCGCCGAAAGCGTCCCGGTGAGCGCCAGGCCTTCCGTCGCCCGCACCGAGATCCGCCCGCCGCGCCCGCCCGAGGCGTCGAGGTTGCCCGCCACCGTCACGTTGCGCCCGGTGACCCGCACCCGGCCGCCGGATTCCGTCCCCGCCCCCGAGGCGTCGAGCCGCGCCTTGACGCCGACCGTCACCGTTCCGTCGCCGCCCGAGAGCGTGATGCTGCCGTTGCGCCCCGAGACCGCGCGCGCCTCGACCGTGCCGGACAGGTTCACTGCCTGGCGCGCCATGTCCCGCGCGGCGGCCGCCGTCAGCACCACGCTGCCGCCATCGGCCGAGATCGTGCCCGAATGCGAGACCAGCGCGCCGCGGCCCTTGGCGTTCGTCGGCACCTGCACCTGCAGGAACCCGTCGCCCGAGAGATCCAGCGTCGCCCGCTCGCCCGAGCCGAGGCCGACTTTGCCCATCGGCACCGCGATCGTGCCGGTGTTCGACACCCGTCCGCCGATCAGCGCCGCGTAGCCGCCGCGCCCGACCGTGATCGTGCCGTGGTTCGTCACCTTCGCCGAGGCGCCCGAGCCGCGGAACTGCCGCCGGCCCGCCTTGAAGTCCTCGTCGGCGATGCCGAGCGTCGAGGCGACGAAGCCGCCCTCGGCATTGACCCGGCCGGACCGCGTGATGGTGATGCCGTTCGGGTTGACGAGGTAGACCTGCCCGTTGGCATTGAGCTGCCCGGCGATGGTCGAGGGCGTGTCCCCGGTCACCCGGTTGAGGATCGCCGATTGCGCGTCGGGCTGGCGGATGTCGACCCGGTTGTTGCTCCCGATCGAGAAGCCCTGCCAGTTGACGATCGCCGACTGGCTCGACTGCGTGATCGTCATCGCCCCGCCCGAGGGCGCGCCGATCGTCACCCCGCCCGAGACGACGTGGCCGCCGGTCGGCAGAGCTTGTCCGCCCGCCGGCAGGCCCTGCGCCCGGGCGGGCACGATTCCGACGAGCGCGGTCGAGGTGAGGAGGACGGCGACGAGCGACGAGCTGAGACGGGCGACGGGCATCACGGCCGGATCCTCTGGGCATCCTCGGGTCGGCGCGCGACCGGCGCAGCCGCGACCCTGGTGCGGGAACGGGAAGGGGGAGGCGAGCGGACGCGCGACCCGCGCGTCCGCTCAGAACTGGAGCGCGACGCTGAAGGTCAGGCGGTTGTCGGCGGGCAGGCGGTCCGAGCGCTCGGACCGGCCGTATTCCACCGTCACCGCCGCGTTGGTGAAGCTGAAACTCGGGGCCGTCGCGATCCGCAGGCCCGCCCCGTAGGACAGGCCCCGCACCATCGGCCGCTCGAACGCCGTCGGCCGCTGCTGGCGCACCAAGCCGAACGCCCCGAACCCGTACGGGCTCAGCACGACGGCGCCGGGCGTCGCGTCCACCGGCGGCAGGCCGGTGCCCTGCTGGGCCGGGATCGACGGCAGGGCGAAGGGCAACGTCACCGGCACGATGAAGGGAAATTGCAGCTCGCCCCGGGTCACGTAACCCTCGTCGCCCTGGAGCAGGCCGGAATCGAAGGTCGAGAGCCCGGAGAGATTCGCGATGCCGATCTGCTCGGCGCGGGCGAGCGCCTGGTTGAACGAGGTCTGGGCCCGGGCCCGGACGTCGAAGGTGAGGTGCTCGGCCAGCGGCTGGGTGAAGGCGAGCGCGGCCTCCACCTTCTGGAATTCCGGCCGCGCGCCGAGGCGCGACAGGGCCGGCAGCCCGGCGCCGGCCAAAGGCGCCTCGCGCGCGCCGAGACCGTCGATGCCGAACGAGGCGGTCAGGCGCCCGCTGAGCACGCCCTCGCTGGGCAGGAACCACAGGAAGTCGGTGGCGCCGCGGGCGACGCGCAACCGGTCGAGGGAGAAGGGCGCCTCCACCGGCACGCGGATATTCACCCGCTCCTCCTGCGCGTCGAAGGCGGCCTCGGTGTTGAGGGTGAAGTCGCGCGAGCGGATCAGCGGGTAGCGCAGGCGGGCCGAGTAGCGCGAGAACTCGGAGCCGAAGCCGACCGAGCCGGGCAGCACCCGCGGAGTGGTGCGGGTGTCGGTGGCCTCGAGCGTCAGGGTCAGGCCGTCGGTGCCGAGCGGCAGGATCAGGCCGACGGCGAGCGCGCGATTGCGCGGTTCGCCCCCCAGGAAGGCGGCGGTGCCGCCGGTGGTCGGCAGGCCGAAGGTGCGGAAGTACAGGACCTCGCCATGGCCGGTGGGCGAGTTGAGGTCGAGCCCGAGCGAGGCGGTGTAGCGGCCGAGGGAGGAGGCCAGCACGTTGTCGATGCCGGTGAAACCTGTGACGGCCTTGTAGCGGGCCTCGACGACGAGGACGCTGGCGCCCGGCACCTGGCCCGGGGCGAGGGTGGAGCGCAACGCGGTCCCGGGCATGTCGCCGGCGAGCAGCAGCTTGCGCTCGAGGAGGCCGAGGGTCAGGCCGCGTGTGCCGACGAGGGGGGCGAGGATGGCGGCGGCGCGGTCGCGGATCTCGGGGGGCAGGGTGGAGACGTCGACGCGCTCGATGACGCCGTCGACGACGAGGAGGCGGACGTCGCCGCCGTCGCGCAGCTGCTGGGCCGGGAGGACGACGCGCACGAGGGCGAAGCCGGCTCTGGCATAGGCCTGTTCGAGCTCGCGCGCGGCGGCGAAGATCTCGGCGGCGGAGACGTCGCGTCCGGAGAGACGGGCTTCGAGGGCGGCGGTGGCGGCGCCGAGGGCGGGCAATCCGCCCTGGACGTCGAGGCGCCGGACGCGCACGGAGAGCGCCTCGGCGCCGGCGGGCGCTTCGAGGCCGGTACCCTCCGGAATGGCAATGGCGCCGCCCTGGCGCTGGAGCGGCGGGCTGAACGACGGCGGGGTGATCTGCGACGCGGTCTGGGCGAGGGCCGGAGCGGCGCTCAGGGCGAGGAGGAGCGCGAATGCACTGACAGAGCGTCCGACCCGGCGCGACGGATCGGAAAATATTCCGCCCCGGTTCGCGCTTTGAATGCTGATCGACACGCTCTCTCTCCGCCCACCCGACCCCGAAGCGCTGCACTTATAGGGTAAGCCCGTAAGTCGAGAATTGGTATTTTCGTTGTTCCTCGACCAAGAGCCAGAAGTGTTGCAATTTTGTGTCGCCAGCGCGACTTGCAATCAGAAGTTCATCAGATTTAAATCCTAGGTGTTTATTTTCTTATCTCTATGCATTTGTATTGCGCACGAATCTGATCGATGGACACGTCAAAGCTGTCAAGAGAAATATTATTCAACAGATGTGTTGTGAAAATATTACCTGCGCTCGACCTGAGCGTGCAATGCAGATCGCATTTCGAACAAACCATCTCTTCAATGTCGCAGCGTCATGATCGTCTCGGCTTCCGGATAGGAAAGTCCGGTTCCAGACGGATCATATCGTCAGGCGCGCGAGTCATACAGGCTCGGTCATGCCAAGCCTGATCTTGATTTCATCGAGCGACGCCCTACGGAATCACTGGCGGCGCGTAGGTGAAGGTCGTCATCAGGATGGAGGCCAGGATCATCACGATCGGGAAGTGGATGAAGAACTGCATCGACGTGTAGCCGATCAGGTCCTTCGACTTCAGTCCGAGCACGCCGAGCAGCGGCAGCATCCAGAACGGATTGATGAAGTTCGGCAGCGTCTCGGCGATGTTGTAGACCATGACGGTCCAGCCGAGATGGGCGCCGACCTCGTTGGCGGCCTTCATGACGTAGGGTGCCTCGATCACCCACTTGCCGCCGGCCGAGGGGATGAAGAAGCCGAGCGTCGCCGAATACAGGCCGACGATGGCCGAGAACGTGCCGGTGTCGTGCGCCAGGCTGACGAATCCGTGCGCGATCGTGTCCGACAGGGTGGTCCCGGAGGCGTTCTTCACCCGGGTCAGCATGTAGGCGATCCCGCCGTAGAACGGGAACTGGAGCAGGACGCCGGCGACGCTCGGCATCGCGTGCGAGAAGCTCGTCAGGAAGCTCCGCGGCCGCCAGTGCAGCAGGGCGCCGAGGAGCAGGAAGACGAAGTTGTAGGTGTTGAGACCCGACAGCGTGATGAGCGGGTTGCCGGCCCGGAAGGTCTCGTAGAGCCACCCCGCCGCCAGGACGACCGTGAGGATCGTCAGGATCGGGCTGAATTCGAGGAAGTCGCCGGGCCGGGTCGGGCGCTGCTCCGCGATCCGCGACTCCGCCACGCTCACGCCGAGATCGGACGCCGTGACGGCGTTGGCGTCGGACGGCGTGGTGAAATGGCAGATCGCCGCCGAGAGCAGGGTGCCGACGCCGATCACCACGAGGTTCTGCCAAGTCAGGATTGTCTCGTAGAAGCTGATCACGCCGGTGATCGGCATCAGCGAGGCCGGGATGCTGGCGGGCGTGGCCTGGAGCTGGGCGGCCGACGAGCTGATCCCGAGCGTGAACCCGAAGCCGAGGCCGAGATAGCCCGCCGCGCCCGCGGCGCGGTAATCGAGCCGGATGTCGGTGCGGCGGGCGATCTCGCGCACCAGCAGGCCTGAGAAGATCAGGCTCACGCCCCAGTTCACCAGGGACAGGAGGATGCTGACCACGCCGACGAAGACGACGGCGCTTCGCCCGGTCCGGGGCAGGGACGCCGCGCGGCGCATCAGCCGCGCCACCGGCGGCGACACCGCAACGACGTAGCCGCCGACCGCCACGAGGGCCATCTGCATGGTGAACGGGATCAGGCTCCAGAACCCGTCGCCGAAGGCCCGGCTGACGCTCACCGCCTCGCCGCCATGGAGGAGCGCGCCGGCGGCAACCAGGATGGCGGCCAGCAGCACGAAGACGTAGGCGTCGGGAAACCACCGCTCGGCGAAGGCCACCATCACCTGCGACAGGCGCACCAGGACGTTCTCGCGCGGCGGCGCCGCGGCTTTGGGAGCGTGGACGGTGTTCATGACGGGGATCCTTCTCGGAAAATCAGGCGTCGAGCACGCAATCGGCGAGCGGGACGGCGCGGCAGGTCAGGCAATGGTCGGGGGGGCCGTCATAGGCGGCGAGATGCGCGACCGACCCGGCCGCGACCCGGACCTGGCAGCTCTCGCACTGGCCGGTGCGGCAGCCGCTCGGCAGGCGGAGCCCGGCGGCCTCCGCGGCGTCGAGCAGGGTTCCCGCCCCGGGCGACCAGCGGAAGGTCGTCTCGCTGCGGGCGAGCGTGACTGTGCGCGGCGCGAGGTTCGCCGGGACCTCCGTGCGGGTGGTGAACAGTTCGCTCGCGATGTCGTAGAGCGGCAGCCCCCAGGCGAGCAGAAGGGCGCTGGCATCCGCCACGAACGCCTCCGGGCCGCAGAGATAGGCGAGGGGGCGCCGGCCCGGGAACGGTGACGTCATCGCGCGCAGGGCGAAGCGGGCCCGGTCGTAGTCCCGGCCGGGGACGTCCTCGGGTGCCGGCCGCGTGAAGATCTGCGTCGCAGTGAGGCCCGGCAGGCGGGAGGCGAGCGCCCGCAGCCGGGAGCCGAACGGATGGGCGCGCCCGTCGCGGCAGATCGAGACGAGATGGATGTCAGGGGGACGGGTGCCAGCCTCCGCCAGCGCCGCGAGATAGCTCACGAAGGGGGTGATGCCGATGCCGGCGGCGAACAGGAGGACGGGCCGGTCCCCGTCGCGGGGCGGGGTGAAGGTGCCCTGCGGCGCCTCCAGCACCAGGCGCGCGCCCGTCTGAAGCCCGTGGAGATGCGTCGACATCCGCCCCGGCGCCGCATTCCCCGGATCGACGCGCTTCACGGCGATCTCGTAGCGGTCGGGATTCTCATGCGGCCCGGTGAGGGAGTAGGACCGCGCCAGCCCGTCTTCCGTCGCCACCCGCACGTGCTGCCCGGGCCGGAAACTCGCGAGGGGAAAGCCATCCGCGGGGGCGAGCGACAGGGCGACGATGTCCGCCGCCTCGCGCCGGATCTCCGCGACCGTGAAGGCCCGCCCGCCGCTCCACCAGCCCCGGCTCCGCTCCTCGTCCCGGGCGACCTCGCAGGCGACCGCGCGCAGCGGCACCGAGCCGCTCACCGGATCCCGGTCCGCGTCGGAGAGCGCGTCGTTGACGTTCAGGGTGCCCGGTCCGGTGCTCGGGCTGCGCGGCCGGCCGAGCGGCGGGCAATCCTCCCACCAGCCGAATTCCGCGATGACGACGTCGTCCGCCAAAGCCGGGTCGATCCGGGCGCGCAGCCGCGCCGTCCCGTGTGCCGTGCGCAGGACGATCCAGTCGCCGTCCTGGATGCCCCTGGCCGCGGCGGCCGCGGGGCTGAGCTCGGCTTCAGGGTCGGGAGCCTTGCGGCGCAACGAGGCGACGTGCCGGTGCGAGCTGTGCACGTACCAGCCCGACTTCGCGGTCGAGAGCCAGAGCGGCAGAGCCGGGTCGCCGCCGCCGGCGGGCGGGACATAAGCCGCCAGCGGAGGCTGGCCGTGCGCCAGCAGGAGCTCGGAATAGAGCTCGGCCCGGCCCGTCGGCGTGGCGAAGCCCCGCGGCCGGCCGTCCTCGCCCGGCGCGGCGTACTTGCGCTCCGAGAGGACTTGCGGGACGCGGATGCCCTCCGGGCGGGCGCGCAGGTCCGCCACGGTGAGCCCGAGCGGCGCGAGCTGGTGGTTCCAGCCCGCCTCGACCGAGCCGCCGAAGAACGCCTCCGCGTGGCCGAGCCGGCAGGCCAGGTCGAACACGATGTCGTAATCCGCCCGGGTCTCGGGCAGGCCTGAGACCATGGCCTGGCGCAGCTGCACCAGTTCCGCGGCCTCCTGGGTGATCTCGAAGCCGACCCGCAGCGCCTCGCGCTCCCAGGGCATGCTGGCCGGGAGCACGATGTCGGCGTTCTCCGCCGTCGGGTTCAGGAACATGTCGACGTGGACGTGGAAGCCGAGGGCCCGCAGCGCGTCCCGGTTGCGCGACGACGCCCCTTGCGAGACCACGATGTTGGAGCCGAAGCTCATCAGCGCCTCGACCCGGTAGGGCTCGCCCTCGGTCACCGCGCGGGCGAAGTCGCGGGCGGTGATCCAGCCCCTTGACGGCGGACCGAGGGGAAGCGCGTCGATCCCGAGGGCCTTGGCGCGCTGGTGCGGCGCCAGCAGCCCGTAATCGTTCACGCTGCGGGAGGGCGGCGGCACGGTCCACAGATTGCCGCCGGCCCGGTCGCTGGCGCCGGTCAGCGCGTAGAGGGAGGCGATCGCCCGCTCGGTCTGGGTCGCGTTGGTGTGCTGCCCGACCCCGGTCCAGGAATGGTAGGCGAGGCGGGGCGAATCCTCGAACAGCGCGTTGAACCGGGCGATGTCGTCGGGCGGAAGGCCGGTGACCGCCGCGACGTGTTCGGGCGTGTAGGCCGCGGATTCTCGCTCCAGGAGCGTCAGCGCGGTCGCGCAGGGCAGCGCCCGCCCGTCGCGCGCCCGCAGGACATCCTCGCCCCGCAGCAGGATCGCGGCATCGTCGGGATTCGCGTCGGCCGGGCGCGGCCCGTCGGCACCGAGCACCACGAACGAGGCCTCCGCGCCGCCGGGCCAAAGCTCGCCCGCCCGCACGAAGCGGCCGGTGTTGCGGTTCACCAGGAACGGCGCGTTGGTCCAGCGTCGCACGAAGGGCGCGTCGTAGCGGCCGGTCGCGATCAGGTGCCGGATCGCCCCGAGGGCGAGGGCGGCATCGGTCCCGGGGCGGATGCGCAGCCACAGATCCGCGTCCTCGCCCGAGCCCCCGCGCTTGGGGTCGACCACCGCCACCGTCGCGCCGCGGCGGCGCGCGGCCGCGACCCGGGTCGCCTGGGCGAGCCAGGTCCGGGCCGGGTTGTGCCCCCACAGCACGATCGCCTCGGCCCGGTCGTAATCGGGCACGCCGATGCCGCGCCCGAAGGTCAGCGCCTGCGCGTAATCCTTGTGCCAACCGCAGACCTCGACCGCGTAGATCAGGTTCGGGCTGCCGAAGACCCGGATGAACCGCTCGACCCACTCGAAGCTGTCGACCATCGGCGTGCCGCTCGGCGTCGTCACCGCGAAGGCGACCGCCTCGGCGCCCCGCCGCGCCCGGATCTCGCCGAGGCGGGCCGCGACCTCGGCCAGGGCCTCGTCCCAGGAGATCGGCACGAAGCCCGGATCGGGATCGTGGCGCGGCCGCGTGCGCCGGAGCGGGACGGTCAGGCGCCGCGGGCTGCCGACCATCTCGGGCGCGGCCCGCCCCTTGGCGCAGAGCGCGCTGCCGGTCGGATGGGCCGGGTTCGGCCGCACGGCGACGAGGCGACCGTCCTCGACCACGTTGAGGGAGCCGCACCGCGAGCGGCAGAGCGTGCAATAGCCGGCCTTGACCTCGGACATCACGACCCCCCGAGAGAGCATTTTCCGACGAGGCGGATGCCGGTTCGTCGGAGGTATGCAGCAAAATCAGCGAACTGCCGCGCTTCGCGACGCGGCGCGATCACGAGGCGCGTCAGGTAGCGCGTCACGCGCTAGTGTGGACCGCGTGACGCGCTACCGCAAGCGGGGTCGCGGCGCGTATAAGAGGCAGCCGGAGGGTGAAGAATGGTCAGCCAGCAGACGGACGCCGCACCGATGACCAGCGAGGCCAACCTGCGCGAGCAGGTGCAGCAGCGCCTGCGCCTCGACATCGTGTCGGGGGAGATCGGTCCGGGTACCATCCTGTCGGTGCCGGGCCTCGCCCGAACGCTCGGCATCTCGACCACGCCGGTGCGCGAGGCCCTGCTCCAGCTCTCCGGCGACGGCCTGCTGCAGCCCCTGCGCAACCGCGGCTTCTGCATCGTCCAGCCGACGCTGGAGGATCTGCGCAACCTGTTCGAGGTCCGGCTCCAGCTCGAGACCTCCGCCTTCGTGAAGCTGGTGCGGTCGGGGCTCGCCGACGTCGCGGAGCTCACGCGTCAGGCCGACGCCATCGCCCGGGCGGTGCGCACGCGCGACGTGCCGCTCTACCTCGCCGCCGACCGTGCCTTTCACCGGGAACTCCTGTCCCGGGCCGGCAACGCGGTCCTGACCGGCATCGTGATGCGGCTACGGGACACGATGCGGCTCTACGGGATCAACTCACCCGCCGGGCTGGCGCGCCAGGAGGAGTCGGTCCCCGAGCATTACCGCATCGTCGCGCTCCTGCAGCAGGGCGGTGAGGCCGAGGCGGCGGCGCTCATGCACAAGCACATCATGGATTGGGAGCCGATCTTCTCGGAGTACCTGGAATCACCGGGCGGCGCGGCGATCCCGGCGTGATCCGGGACGAGGTCTACGACGCCGGCACGACGCCAGGGTTTCACCCCCGGTCCGGCCGCAAACCCGCCGCCACGGGCAAGGCCGCGAGGCACAGGGCCGCCATGGCCCAGAACGCGCCCGGACCGAGGCGGCCGTAGAGCATGCCGCCGAGGGCGGTGAGAAGCGCGGAGGCCACGCCGAGCCCGAGGGTGCCGTAGAGGGTTTGCGCGGTCGCGGCCACGCGCTCCGGAACGTGCCGGGCGATCAGGTGCATCGCCGCGAGGTGCAAGAGTGCGAAGGTCAGGCCGTGCAGCGGCTGGATGGCGGCCAGCACCGGGACCGAGGCCGTCGAGGCCATGACCGACCATCGCAGCGCGCCGAGCCCGGCGGCGAGCATCGCCGCCCGGGCGGTGCCGAGGCGGGCCAGCAGCCAGGGGCCGGCGAGCACGAAGACGAGCACCTCCGAGGCGACCGCCTCCGACCAGAGCAGGCTGATCGCCCCCGGACCGATGCCGGCCTCGCGCCAGCGGATCACCGCGAAGCCGTCGTTCAGGGCGTGGCTGCCGATGACGAGGGCCGCGACGACGAGCATCTGCCGGAACGGCCGCAGGGCCAGGAGTTCGCGGATGCCGCCGAGCCCGGGGCGCGGCAGCCGCTCCCGCGCCGGGGCGGGCGGGACGCGCGCCGCCGCGACCGCCATGACCAGGAACATGAGGCCGCTCGACACGACGATGCTCGCGAGGCCGGCCTTCGCCACGAGCAGCCCGGAGGCGAGGGTCCCGAGCACGAAGGCCGCCGAGCCCGCGCCCCTGACCCAGCCATACGAGAAGGTGCCCTCCCGCTCCGCCGCGGCGAGTGCGAGCGCGTCGGCGAGCGGCGCGAGGGCCGCGATGGCGCCCGCGTGCAGCACGCTCACCGCCAGCAGCGGCCAGAAACCGGATCCGGCCAGGTAGGCGAAGGAGATCAGCCCGGCCGCCGCGGCGGCGATGCCGAGGACGCTTCGGGTCGCGTCGTAGCGGTCGGCGAGGTGGCCGGCGACGGGCCCCGCGGCGAGGCGCATCAGCGTGCCCGCGGCGAGCGCGATCCCGATCTCGCCCGGCGTCAGGCCGCGCTCGCCGAGGAAGCTCGGAAGAAAGGGCGATTCCGTGCCGTAGGCGGCGTAGAGCGAGCCCTGGAGCAGCACGAAGGCGGGGAACGACCCCGCCAGGGTGCCGGCAGCGGCCTTGGTCGCGCGGGTCGGCGTTTCCATCTCGCTCGCTCCTGGCCGTCACGCCGGGTCGGCCGAGGCCCGGCCGGTCCGCTCCCCCGTCGGGTCCTCGCCCGGGACGCCGCCGCCCGAGAACCGGCGCCCCACCATCCACGCCCCCAGCCCGACGGCCGCGACGGCCGCGAGGGTGAAGAACGTCGCCGGAAAGCCGAGAGACTGGGCGACGAGGCCGGCCAGGAGCGGGCTCAACGCCGCGCCCGCCCCGTAGGCCGTCATGACGCCGCCGAGCCCTGCACCGGCATGGCCCGAGCCCTTCATGATCTCGGCCACGAGCGCCGGGATGGCGACGCCGCCGAGACCCATCGCCAGGCCTTCGAGCACCTGGACCGGGATGACCAGCCACCACGACGTCGCGAAGGCCGCAAGGATGCCGCGGACCACGACCAGGCCGAGGGCCAGGGAGAGCACGCCGGCATGCCCGCGCCCCCTCGCGACGCGGGCGGCGAGCAGCGCGGCCCCGACCATCGTGGCCTGCGCGACGACGGTCATCACCCCGGTCGTCAGGCTCGGATCGGCGCCGGCCGCCGTGCGCGCCTGCGCCAGGAACGGCAGCATGGCGCCGTTCGCGGTCTGGTAGGCGAACACGACCGCCGCCAGGATCAGGAGCGGCCTGGTCTCGAGCAGGACGCGCAGCGTCGAGCGGTCGTCCTGCTCGCCGCCGCGGGCGGTGCCGTGATCGATGCTGCCCGCGTCGAGGGTCAACAGGACGCCGCAGGTGGCGACCGCCATGACCACGATGGCGATGGAGACGAAGCCCAGCCCGAGCGTGTAGCCGAGCACGCCCGAGAGGGCGGCGTTCGCGGCGTTGCCGGCATGGTTGAAGGCCTCGTTGCGCGAGACCCGGTGGCCGTAGGCCCGCTGCCCGACGATGCCGAGGGTCAGGGCCGCGACGAGCGGGGCGATGCTGGTATCGGCGACCCCGATGACGAGCTGCGACAGGCCGATCAGCCACAGGTTGTCGGTCGCGACCAGCGCGACGGCGCCGGCCGCGATGGCGAGCACGGCGAGGCCCAGCCCCGCGCGCTTGTACGCGGTCCGGTCGATCAAGGCGCCGACCGGCGTCGTGGCGAGCAGGCCCGCCAGGCCGGCGAGACCCATGGCGAAGCCCGTCGCGGCCGGATCGAAGCCCCGCTGCTGCAGGTACACGCCGAGGAAGGGGCCGAAACCTTCGCGCGCGCCCGCCAGGGCGAAGTTCAGGGCACCGAGGCTCGTGGCTGGATGCATCGCGCAGGGTCTCCGACGGTCACAGAGGTGTCGCGGCCCGCGATCGGGGTACGACGGTCTTCCAAGCCAAGAATTTCTTCCAAGAAACTTCCTGGCGGCGGAGTCTCCACCAGGTGATTTCCGGGGCACGGACGGTCGCGACGCGACGGACCGGAGACATCCCCGATGTCCGACCTTCCATCGGTTGCTCCGAATTTCGGCGGTGACTGGGCATCACCCCGGCCGTTCGTCGGTTGTCGTCGTCATCCCGTCGCGAAACGGACCGACCGCGTCGGGAATAGCCTTCGCGTTCGATGCGAGGGACAGTCGCGGGGCAAGCGATGACAGTGTGGGGCGGTTCCTGGACGATCGCACGGATAGTGCCGCGCACGTGGTCGCAGGCCTCTCGCGGGATTGAACTGCGACGCGACGAAGCGCGACGAATGGGATAGAGACCACAGGGTCATCTCCCTCCGCGACCTCATCCTGAGGTGCTGCGTAGCAGCCTCAAAGGAGGCCTCCAGAAATCTCTGCGACTCCTGGAGGCCTCCTTTGAGGTCAGTTGATTTTCAATCGACCGACACCTCAGAGCCTGTTTGAGTTGGTCGACCGCATTGAACCCCTCGATGTCATCCCGGGGCCGCGGAGCGGAACCCGGGATCCATAACCGCTGACGGTGCAGGATGAAGCGGAACGCTGCCCGCCCTTTCAGGCTGCGTCAGCGGTTATGGATCCCGGGTTCTCGTCTTCGACGAGCCCCGGGATGACGTCGAGAGATGTCGGCCTGTATGCAGATCGATCGGCGTAACCGCTCAAACAGGCTCTCAGGATGAGGGTGTGGGTGGGACGTGCTGAACGTGATCGAACGGCGCTAAATCCGCGGCAGCCGCGGCACGCTGTCGAGAAGGGTGCGCGTATAGGCCTGCGACGGGTTGGCGAAGACCGCCGCGACCGGTCCCTCCTCGACCACGCGCCCCTGGCTCATCACCAGCACGCGGTCGCAGAGGGTTCGCACGACGGCGAGGTTGTGGGAGATGAACAGGTAGGTGAGCTGGAGCTCGCGGCGCAGTTCGCCGAGGACCTCGAGGATCTGGGCCTGCACCGACACGTCGAGGGCGGAGGTCGGCTCGTCGAGGACGAGGAAGCGGGGTTCCAGCGCGAGCGCGCGGGCGATGCAGACGCGCTGCTTCTGCCCGCCCGAGAGCTCGTGCGGGTAGCGGTGCCGGAAGGCGCGCGGCAGGCTGACGAGGTCGAGCAGGCGGTCGACCCGCGCGTCGAGCGCCGCGCCCCGGGCGACGCCCTGCACGCGCAGCGGCTCGCCGATCGCCTCGCCGATCGTGCGCCGGCCGTTGAGGGCGGAGTGCGGGTTCTGGAACACGATCTGCATGTCGCGGCGCAGGCGCCGCATCGCCTCGCCGCCGAGCGCCGTGATGTCCCGGCCGTCGAACGTGATCGTGCCGGCGCTCGGCTCGATCAGGCGCAGGACCATGCGGGCGATCGTCGACTTGCCGGAGCCGGACTCGCCGACGATCCCCAAGACCTCGCCGGTCCGAATCGAGAAATCGACGCCGTCGACCGCCTTGACCGCTCGCCCTCCGCTCGCTGGGAAGGTCTTGGCGAGGCTGGTGGCCAGCAGGAGCGGCGTTGCGTCAGGCGAGGTCGGCATGGTGGCACGCGACTGTGTGGACGGGGTCGGCGCGGCGCATCGCGGGCCGCTCGGTCGTGCAGATCGCCGTGGCGCGGGGGCAGCGCGGGTGGAAGCGGCAGCCGGAGGGCGGGTCGATCAGGCTCGGGATCGTGCCGGGCACGCCCGTCAGGCGCCGGATCTCGCCGTCGATCTCCGGCAGGGCGGCGAGCAGGCCCCGCGTGTAGGGGTGGAGCGGACGCGCGAGGACGCGCGCCGTCGCCCCCTCCTCGACGACGTTGCCCGCATACATGACGGCGACGCGCTCCGTCAGCGCCGCGATCGCCCCGACATCGTGGCTGATCATCACCACCGTCAGCCGCAACGTCTCGACGAGGTCGCGCAGGAGCCGCAGCACCTGGGCTTGCACCGTCACGTCGAGGGCGGTCGTCGGCTCGTCGGCGATGAGGAGGCGCGGCTTCCCCGAGAGGGCCAGCGCGATCAGCACGCGCTGGCGCATGCCGCCCGAGAGCTGGTGCGGATACGAGTCGAGCACCCGCTCCGGCTCGCGCAGGGCCACCTGCGCCAGGAGTTCGGCCGCCCGGGCCCGGCGCTCGGCCCGGCCGGGCTTTGTCGCGCCTTGCGCCCGCGCATGGGCCGCGATGGCGTCGCCGAGCTGCCGCCCGATCGTGAAGAGCGGGTTCAGGTAGGTCATCGGGTCCTGGAAGATCATCGAGATCTTCACGCCGCGCACGCCCCGCCAGTCGCGCTCGCTGAGCGCCCCGACGTCGCGCCCCTCGAACAGGATGCGCCCGCCGGTGCGCCGCGCCCGGCCCGGGCCGATGCCGAGGATCGACCGGGCGAGCACGGTCTTGCCGCAGCCGGACTCGCCGACGATGCCGAGCGTCTCGCCCTCGTCGAGCGCGAGGTCGATGCCGTCCAGCACCCGCGCCGGCCCGTCGAAGGTCGGAATCGCGAGGTGGTAATCCTCGATCGCGAGCAGCGGACTCATCGACCAGCACTCCTCATCGACCAGCACTCTTGGGATCGAGGATGTCGCGCAGGCCGTCGCCGAGCAGGTTGAAGCCGAGCACGGTGAGGAAGATCGCGAGGCCCGGGCAGGCCGAGTACCACCACCAATCGGGCATGTAGGAGCGGGCGACCGAGATCATCGCGCCCCATTCCGGATCCGGCGGCTTGGCGCCGAGACCGATGAAGCCGAGGCTCGCGGCCGAGAGCACGGCGAGGCCCATATCCATCGACAGCTTGACGATGATCGGCGACAGGCAGTTCGGCAGGATGTGGTGCCACAGGATCCAGGGCGTGCGGGCGCCCGCCGCCCGGCTCGCCTCGACGAACAGCTCCTCCTTGACCGACAGGGTCTTGGCCTCGACGAGGCGGACGTAGCCCGGCCACCAGACGAGGGCGAGCGCCGCGATGCAGTTGGCGATGCCGGGGCCGAGCGCCGCCACGATCGCCAGCGCCAGCGCGAGGCCCGGCACGGCGAGGAAGAGGTCGGTGAGGCGCATGATGGCGCCGCGCAGCAGGCGGCTCCTGGTGTAGCCGGCGATGATGCCGAGCGGCACGCCGATGCCGGCCCCCACCACCGTGATGATGAGGCCGATCCACAGCGAGATGCGCGTGCCGACGATGACCCGCGACAGGAGGTCGGCGCCCATCTCGTCGGTGCCGAAGGGATGGGCGAAGGACGGCGGCAGTAGCCGCTGCGACAGCTTCACTGCGCCCATCGTGTCGCCCGGATAGGGCGCGAGCCAGGGACCGAAGGCGGCGAGCACCAGGAACAGGACGACGAGGGCGAGGCCCAGCATCGAGGAGAACGAGCGGGAGAAGAGATGCGCGGTGAGCCGCCACTGGCGGATCGTGGTCGCATGGCGCGCCCGGAAGCTGGGCGGCGCATCGGCAAGGGCCGGAGAGGCGTCGGGGAGCGCCATCACGCGGCCCTCAGGCGCGGGTCGATCCACGCATAGGCGAGGTCGACCAGGATGTTGACGGTCATGAAGCAGAAGCCGATCGCCAGCGTCACCCCGACGACCGGCTTGAAGTCCGAGGCGAGCGCCGAGGAGACCGCGTAGAGGCCGATGCCGGGCCAGTCGAACACCGTCTCGACGAGGACGGTGGAGCCCAGCATCCAGCCGAAGCGCAGGCCGATGATGGCGAGGGTCGGGATGAGCGCGTTGCGCAGGGCGTAGATCGCGACGATGCGGAACGGCGCGATGCCGTGGGCGCGCGCCGCCACGACGTGGTCGGAGTGCAGCGCCTCGATCATCTCGGCGCGGTTCACCCGGAGGATCGAGGCGAGGCAGGGGAAGGAGAGCACGATCGCCGGCAGCAGGATATGACCGAGCGCCTCGCGAAACGTCTCGAACTGCCCGCGCAGCAGCGAGTCGACGAGGATGAGGCCGGTGATCGTCTCGGGCGGCGCCTCCGAGAGCGGCAGGCGGCCGGAGACCGGCAGCCATTCGAGGTGCACGGCGAAATAGAGCTGGAGCAGGATGCCGAACCAGAAGGCCGGTAGCGCGACCCCTGAGATCGACAGGATGCGGGTGAGGTGGTCGATGGCGCCGTCGCGCTTGAGCGCCGACAGGATGCCGAGCGGCAATCCGAGCCCGATGCCGATCGTCATGGCGACGAGGACGAGTTCGAGCGTCGCCGGGAAATAGCGCCCGAGCTCGGACAGGACCGGCCGCGTCGTGACGATCGAGGTGCCGAGGTCGCCCGTCGCGAGGTCGCGCAGGTAGATGCCGAGCTGCACCGGCAGTGGGTTGTCGAGGCCGTATTCCCGGCGGACGGTCTCGACCATGTCGGCGGTCGCCTCGGGGCCGGCGACGAGCCGGGCGGGATCGCCGGGCGCCACGTTGGTGATGAGGAAGGTCAGCACGGCGAGGCCGAGCATCGTGCCGGCGACGGTCAGGAGCTTCTTGAGCGCGAAGCGCAGCAAAGCCGTTTCCCTTCAAGCCTACTGGCCCCTTCGGGCCTATTTGGCGTCGATCCAGAGCGGGTAGAGATCGACCTCGCCGGTGAACCGGACCGGGCTGAAGCTGAAGCCCTTGAGCGCGTCGCGGCGGGCCCAGCGGCGGTTCTGCACCATGGCGAACACCTCGGGCTGGTCGGCGACGATCCGCTTCTGGATCTCGGCGTAGAGGGGCGCGCGCTTGTCCCAGTCGGGCGTCGAGCGCGCCTCGTCGATCATCCGGGCGACCTCCGGGTTGTCGTAGAACGACATCGCGAAGTACTGGCCCCAGGAATTAGGGTGGTACTGGTAGGCGACGGCGTCGGGATCGGTCGAGATCGGCGTCACGAAGACCGAGGTCAGGTTGGGCGAAGTCTCCGGTTTCGAGCCCTTGGCGACCATGTTCGGCCATTGCTCGGGCCGCATGTCGACCTTGATGTTGAGGGCGGCGAGGTTGTTGAGGAGGAGGAGGCCGATGCGGCGCGCCTCCTCGAGCCCGGCGATGTGGTAGTATTCGAGGGTGATCCCGCCATTCGGGGTCGCGGACTTCGCGAGGTATTCCTTCGCCTTGGCGAGGTCGCGCCGCGGCATGCCCGGCACGTCGATATGGCCCTTCATGCCGGCCGGGAAGACGCTGGTCTGGAGCCTGGCGGCGCCGTTGTAGATCTGGACCAGGCCGTCATAGTCGATGGCGTAGGCGATCGCCTTGCGCAGGTTCGGGTCGGCGGTCGGCCCGACCTTGTTGTTCATCTTGATGCCGAAGGTCGTCATGCCGGCATGGTCCTCGATCGCCACGCCCTTCTGGCGCGCGACCTGGACGTAGTCGTCCGGCGTCAGGCCCTCGACGATGTCGGATTCGCCCCGGAGCAGCGAGGCCTTCTGGGCGGCCGGCTCGCGGACGATGCGGTAGATCACGCCGGCCGGGCGGTGCGCCTCGCCCTGCGGCCAGCCCTTCCAGTAATCCGGCACGGAGGCGAGCTCGTGGAGCACGTTGGGCTCCCAGCGCTTGATCGTGAACGGGCCGGATCCGGCCTCGTGGTCGGTGAGCCACTTCTGGCCGTCGTCGCCGTCGACGGCATGCGCCTCGACCTGCTGTTTGTCGACGACGTACCACCAGGGCAGGAAGGACAGGAATGCCGCGTAGGGTTTTTTAAGCGTGAAGCGGACCGTCTTCGCGTCGACCGCCTCGATGCCCTCGGGCCCGAGGAAGTCCTTCAGCATCCAGGCGACGCCCTTGTTGAGCTTCAGCCCCCGGACGAAGGAGTAGCGCACGGCCTCGGCATCGACCGGGTCGCCGATATGGAACTTCGCCGTGCCGGTGAGGTGAAAGGTCCAGGTCTTGCCGTCGGGGCTCGTCTCCCAACGTTCGGCGAGCCACGGCTTCACCTCGGCCGGGTTGCCCTCGTACTTGACGAGGGCGTCGTAGACCGCCTGCTGCAGCATGCGGGTCGACCAGTCGTAGCGCACGTGCGGATCGAGCACCGGCACCTGCTGGCGCCCGCCGAACACGATCACCTTGCGGTCGCCGACGCGCTCGAAGGCCCCGGCGGGACCGGCGGCACTCGCGAGCAGGGCCGCCGCGAGCAATCCGAGGCCGAATGTGCGCATCGGGCGATTCCTTTGATCAGAGAAGCTGGCGGACGGCACCGGCGACGATCCGGCGCGACAGGAGGACGGGGGCATCGACGGCGGCGCGGACCTCGCGGCGCATCGCCTCGGTGTAGCCCATGCAGTGCATGACGATCAGGTCGCGGTCGGCGAGCGAAGCGGCACGCTCCGCCATGGCGTCGCCGGCGTAGGGCGAGGCCACCACCACCTTGGGCTCACCGCGAAAGACGTGCCGCGCCGGAAATTCCTCGACCTGGCGGGCGAGCGGCACCATTACGCCGAGCTTCGGGCAGGAGGCGGCGAGCGCCTCGACGGTGGAATCGACGATGCGCTGGGCCTCGACGAGGAGCGTGCGCTCCAGCGGCTCGACCTGCGTTCCGGTGCACAGGAGGACGACCGCGTCATGGCCGTGGCAGTCGATGGCCCTGAGGAGATCGGACAGGCGCTCCTCGATCCGGGCCTTCGACAAAACCGCCTCGCGTCCGTCGCGCAGGCGGCTCGCGAAGGAAGCCTCGCCCGAGCCCGGATGGAGGGCGGCGATCTCGGCCTCCGAGGCGTCGTCGAGCACGCCGTATTCCTGCGCCTCGACCGCCCCGCCGATCTCGGCCAGCATCTCCGGCACCATGTCGATCCGCGGCGACTGCCCGATCGTCACGAAAGCCAGCCGGCTCGTCCGTCCCATGCTGTCCCCTCCGCTCCGGCGCTGTCGATCTGTTCGAAGCTAGTCCTGCGCCGGACAGGCCCGCTATAGGGGAGGGCCCTTAGGGTGGGGGTGATGACGGCGTGGGCTTCTGCCCTCCGGGTGGGCAATCGGGGTCGGACGTCCGCACGACGATGCCGACGGAATGTCGGGCCGATGGCCTGCATCGACGCCCGAGACCCGTTCCGCCGTGCCGGATCCTGTGAGCCCGCCTCTACCAGCGGTAGGACAGCGTGCCGAACACGTTGCGGGGCTCGCTGTAACGGCAGCCATTCACGGTGACGCAGGTCACGTAGGAATGGTCGAGAACGTTGCGCGCGTTGATCTGCGCCCGCCATCCTTTGAGGCTCGGGTCGGCGACACCGAAATCGTACAGCGCGATCAGGTCGAAGAGCGTGGCGGCGTGGGTGTCGAACGTCGCGCCCGAGATGTTCGAGCTGCCGACATACCGCACGCCGCCCCCGAGCCGCAGGCCCGGGATGCCGAACGTGCCCATGTCGAAGGTGCCGAACAGCGCGGCCTGATTGTAGGGCACGAGGTCGATGCGCTGGTTCAGGTTCGCCGCCACGGTGGTCCGCGTCTGCCGGGCGTCGGTGTAGGAGTAGGACGCGATCGCCTCCAGCGGCCCGAAATTCGTCCGGGCTTCGGCCTCGAAGCCCTGCGATCGGATCTGCCCGGTCTGCGTGCTGAACGTCGGGCTGACCGGGTCCGGCACCAGCGCGTTCGTCTGATCGATGCGGTAGAATGCGGCGCTCAGCAGGGTGTCGGCTCCCGGAACCTCCCAGCGCAGGCCGCCTTCGTACTGCTCGCCCAACGACGGCTGGAAGGGGTTGCCGTTCCGGTCGGTGACCGCGAACGTCTGGAACGACTGGCTGTAGGAGACGTACGGCGCCAGCCCGTAATCGCCGAGGTAGAGCAGGCCGAGCCGGCCGCTGAAGGCGCTGTCGTTCTGGTCGAGGCGTCCGCCGGTCCGGTAGGTCAGGATCTGTGTGCGGGCGAAATCCTGGCGACCGCCGGCGAGCAGGACGAAGCGATCGAACTTGATCTGATCCTGCGCGTAGATGCCGACCTGATCGAGCAGGCTCTTCGACCCGGTATTGATGGCATAGTTGATCCGCGGATATGTCGTGCCGTATACAGGGCTATACACGTTGAGATTGCCGACGGTGCCGTTCGTGTAGCGCTCCGAGTTCAGGAAGCTGCGATAATAGTCGATGCCGGTCAGCAGGGTGTGGGAAGTCGGGCCGACGACGAACTTCGTCTCCAGCGACGTGTCCGAGGCGACGCCGGTCGCATTCTCGTTGCGCATGCTGAGGCTGCGCGTCGCGACCTGCCGGTTCGCCAGCAGCGAGGTCGGGGTCAGGTAGTCCCAGTCGACCCCGGACTGGTAGTAGCGCAGGGCGTGGCGCAGGCGCACCGCATCCGAGAAGGCGTGATCGATCTGGTAGCCGATCGTGCCCGATCGGGCGTCGAAGCGGTCGAAGGCCGGCTCGCCGTAGAACCGGTTGAAGGCGAACCGGGGAAGTGGTCCGTTGGGCAGCAGCGTGCCGACCGCTGAGAGCGGCGCCTGGAAGCGCGTGTGGATCTCCTGGTAGTAGCCGAGCAGCGTGACGGAGGTCGCCGCCGACGGCCGCCACGTGATCGCGGGCGCGATGTAGCGCTTGTCGTCGGGCGTGAAGTCGAGATAGCTGTCGCTGTTGCGGATCAGCCCCGTCAATCGGTACGACCACGCGCCGTCGTCCGACAGCGGCCCGGTGAAATCTCCTGATACTTCCTTGCGGTTGTATTGGCCGAAGGTGACGTTCATCTCGTTGAACGACGTCTGGAGCGGGCGCTTGCTGACCGCGTTGACGACGCCGCCGGGCGAGAGCTGGCCGTACAGGATCGACGACGCCCCCTTGAGGACTTCGAGGCGCTCGAGTCCGTAGGGCTCCTGCGTCCCGTCATAGACGCCCGATTGCAGCTTCAGCCCGTCGCGCAGCAGTCCCGAATTGCCGGTCTCGACCGTGAAGCCGCGGATCGTGAAGCCGTCGGAGGTCCTGGCGAAGCCACCCACGGCCTGGCTGGTCATGCCGGACGTGTAGGCGAGGGCCTGGGCCAGCGTCGAGGCACCCTCGTCGCGGATTTGACGGGCGCCGACGACGTTGATCGTCTGCGGCGTCTCGATGATCGGCGTGTCCGTCTTCGTCCCCGACGCACTCACCTTGGGGACGTAGCCGTTGACCGGCCCGGTCGCGGGATTGGGCGGGAGCCCCCCTTGTCCGGCCACCTGGATCTCGTCGAGGGCGACGGTCGTCTCGCCCCCGCTCAGGGATTGCGCGGCGGCGATCGGTGCCGGCACGACGCAAGCCAGGGCGGAGAGCGTGGCGACGGACAAGGCCGCGCTTCCGAGGTATCGGCCGGTTCGGGCCTGCCGGGTGCGTACGTCTCCAACTGAGCGGTCCATGCGGAAATCTCCCGGGCCTGTGCGCAGCACCGCTCCCGCTCCACTGCGCCGGACGGGCCGCCCATGAGCCTCAGTCCATCGATCGCATCGTGTTTGCGCGAAGCGCCTGCATCAGCAATACCGATCTCTATATTAAGCTGTTGGGAGCCAGGCTTGTGATAATTACGACACAAACCATAATCATAACGATTCAAAAGTATGGCGTGACGACTGGCTTCGTTGAGAGTCGGCTTGTCCCGCACTTGACGAAATCGGATCGTTGCGGTGACCAGGGGGCCGTGGCGTGAGGGGCAGCTTCCGTCGATCAATGGCCTGGCTGCATGCCTGGGCGGGGCTCGTCGCGGGCTGGCTCCTGTTCGCGGTGTTCGTCACCGGCACCGCGAGCTACTACCGGGCCGACATCTCCCGCTGGATGCGGCCGGAGCTCGGCGCGGAGCGCGAGGTCGATCCGGGTCGCGCGGCCGACATGGCGGCCGCGGCTCTCGCGGTCCGCGCGCCAGATGCGCGGCAATGGTTCGTGCGCCTGCCCCATGCCGGGGAGCCCTCGATCGGCCTGCAATGGCGCGGCAAGGGCGGCACCCGGGAGAGCGTGCTCCTGGACCCCGTCACCGGTGCTCCCGTGACGGTGCGCGAGACGCTGGGCGGCGAATTCCTGTACCGCTTCCACTACGAGCTGCACCTGCCGCCCCTCTGGGGGCGGTGGATCGTCGGGAGCGCTACCCTGATCATGCTGGTGGCGATGGTGACGGGCATCGTCACGCATCGACGGATCTTTGCCGACTTCTTCACCTTCCGGCCCGCGAAAGGCGGGCGTCGTGCCTGGCTCGACGCCCACAACGTCCTGGGTGTCCTGGCGCTGCCCTATCACATCATGGTCTCCTACAGTGGCCTGGTCCTCCTCTCCCTGACGCTGATGCCGTGGGGTGTGGCGGCGGTCTATCGCGGCGACACGCTGCGTTTCGCCCAGGAATTCGGACTGACGGCGACGACCCCCCGGCCCGCCACGGGCCGGCCGGCCGCCCTCGCGCCGCTCGCCCCGATCATCGCCGACGCGACGCGGCGCGCCGGCACGCCGCCGGAGCACCTGGTGATCGACAAGCCCGGCGACGCGGCCGCGACGGTCACGGTGTTGATGGAGCCTCCGCACGGGATCGCCCACCACCACCCGCAGATCGCGTTCAACGGCGCGACCGGCGCGTTCATCACGGCAACCGGTGAGCTGCGGCCGGCCGCCCGGACCTACTTCACCGTGAGCGGCCTCCATCAGGCCGACTTCGCCGGGGCCGCTCTGCGCACGCTCTACGCCCTCTGCGGCGCGATGGGTGCAGCGATGATCGCTACCGGGCTCGTGCTCTGGACCCGCGCACGCCTGCCCGGTGCCGGCGAGGAGCCGCCGCCGGCCGTACGCCTCGTGCGGGGCCTCAACCTGGGCGTGATCGTCGGGCTGCCTGCCGGGATCGCCGTCTATTTCCTGGCGAACCGGGGATTGCCGGTCGAACTGGCGGATCGTGCGGCCTGGGAGGTTCGGCTCTTCTTCGGGGTCTGGGCTTTGACGGCGCTCGCGCCCTGTCTCCTCGCACCCGCCTCGGCCTGGCGCGCGACGCTGGGCGCCACCGGCTTGCTCTATCTGGCGATCCCGGCCCTCGACGCGATCACGGTCGGCCGTTCGGACGTTCCGTTCCTCGTCTTCGACGGGACGATGCTCGGTCTTGGCTTGCTCTGCTGGCTCGCGATGCGGAGCATCGCCCCGTCAGCGCGTGCAGCCCAACCGTGATGTGAACCGCCAGCACCTTCGAGCGGACCCGTTCGACGGCGCTGGCTAAGCCCGCAAGCTCCCCTTTTCCTTGCGTCCGCGCGTCGATGCCAAGGCGCGAGGGTATGAGGGGACCGGCGATGTGGGGGTCGACAGGCCCCCTTCCGCACCGCCGGGCCATGAGATCCGCGTCCCAGACCACGACCCGATCACGTGCAATCGGGCAGCGCTCCGGGTCGTTGACGTTTCACCGTTGTCTGCGGCGAGCCGGTATCCCCTTCGCCGGATCATGCTCTAGGAGTTCGGCGCCTCCGACGCCATCACCAGCCGGATCAGCGCGCCGAGCGAGCCGACCTCCATCTTGCTCATCACCTTGGAGCGGTGGATCTCCACCGTCTTCGGGCTGATCGCGAGCTGGCGACCGATCGCCTTCGAGGTCAGGCCTTCCGCCATCAGGGACAGGACCTGGCGCTCGCGCGGAGTAAGCCGGGACAGGCGCTCGCCGTAATCGGCGGGCGCGCCGCGCGGCTCGCCCGCGGGATCGACGCCCTGGTCGAGCAACAGGCGGATCGCGCCCGCGACGATGCGGCGGGCGAGCACGACCGGGCGGCCGGTCGCCCGCGCGACGATCGCCCGGTCGCGCTCGTCGAAGGCGACCGAGTTCAGCACGATCACCTCGCAGCCGCCGAGATCGACGATGGCGCGGGCGAGCGCGTCGCGGTCGCCCGGCATCGCGTGGGTGACGGTCACCGGGTAATCGGCGAGGGTGGGCAGCTGGACCTCCTCGATCTGGCGGGCGATCGGCTGCACGATGCCGAGACGCTGCTCCTCCGCCGCCAGTGCCCGGATGCCGGATTCGATGGCGCGCTGGGCGTTCACCATCGGGGTCGGGCTGTCGAAGTCGCGCAGGAGCCCGGTCGAGAGGATCACCACGAGGTCGAACTCGCGCGGGCGCAAGGAGGCCAGGATCGCCGCCATCCGCTCGCCGACCGCCGCCTTCGAGACGACGACGTCCTCGCCGCTGCGCAGGCGCGTGACGAGCGACGCCTCGCCGGGCCCCGGCACGAGGGCGGCGATCCCGGACGGCGACAGCCCGTCGAGGGCGCCCCGCTCGACCGGCTCGACCGGCCCGTTCAGCTGCAGCAGGATCTCCGGGACGATGTCGTCCCGCGGGCTCTGGCCGGCCTCGATGAACACCACGCGCTTGAGGCGACCCGCCACGAACAACCCGCTCCCGCCCGTTTCCCGGGTAGGGGCCTCTCCGGATAGGCGAGGCCCGCCCCCGACCTTACCCTCGCGGCCCATCAGTGAGGAGGGGTCATGATCCGCGAATTCGAGCCCGAGGAGATCGCGCCCCTCGGCATCGGCGCCTGGATCCTCGGCACCGGCGGCGGCGGCAGCCCGTATCTCGCCGAGCTCAACCTCAAGACGCTCTACGCGGAGGGCAAACGCTGCCGGCTGATCGACCCGCGGGCGCTCGACGACGACGACCACGTGGCGGTCGTCTCCAAGATGGGCGCCCCCCTCGTCGGCCAGGAGCGCCTCGTCGATCCGGCCCACCTCGCCCGCGCCGTCCGGCTGATGGAGGAGGTGACGGGCAAGCGCTTCCGCGCCGTGATGAGCGTCGAGATCGGTGGCGGCAACGCCGTCTCGCCCTTCCTGGCGGCCGCGCATCTCGACATCCCGGTGGTCGATGCCGACGCGATGGGACGCGCCTATCCGGAGGCGCAGATGACGAGCTTCGCCATCGGGGACCTCCAGATGTACCCGCTGACCCTCGTCGATTGCCGCGACAACGAGGTGGTGGTGGCCCGCGCCGCCTCCTGGACCTGGATGGAGCGCATCTCCCGCAAGGCCTGCACCGAGGTCGGCTCGACCGCCGCCACCTGCAAGGCGCCCCGCACCGGGCGCGAGGTCAAGGAATGGGGCGTCCTCGACACCGTCACCAAGGCGACCGGCCTCGGCCGGGCGGTGCTGGAAGCGCGGGCCGCCCATACCGACCCGGTCGCGGCGGTGGTGGCGCATGAGGGCGGCAAGGTGCTGTTCCGCGGCAAGATCGGCGACATCGACCGCACGGCGACGGGGGGCTTCCTGCGCGGCTCAGCCCGCATCGACGGGCTCGGCGACGATGCTGGCAGCCGCATGGAGCTGGCGTTCCAGAACGAGTGGGCGGTCGGCTTCCGCGACGGGGCGCCGGTCGTGATGACGCCGGACCTGATCTGCGTCCTCGACACGGTTTCGGGCGAGGCGATCGGCACCGAGACGGCGCGCTACGGCCAGCGCGTCACGGTGGTGGCCCTGCCCGCTCCGGAGATCCTCCTGTCGCCGAAGGGCCTCGCCCATGTCGGCCCGCGGGCCTTCGGCTACGACATCGACTTCACTTCGGTCTTTTCCTCATGAAGCGCATCGGCATCGACGTCGGCGGCACCAACACGGATGCCGTGCTGATCGACGGCACCCAGGTCCTCGGGGCCGTCAAGACCCCCACCACCGCCGACGTGATGTCGGGGGTGCGGGCGGCCATCCGCGACCTCGGGGCAGTGTCCCCGCTCCAGGGCATCGACGCCGTGATGATCGGCACGACGCACTTCACCAACGCGGTGGTCGAGCGCGCGCGGCTCGAGCGCGTCGGGGCGATCCGCATCGCGCTGCCCGCCGCCCGCTCCCTGCCGCCGACGGTGGACTGGCCGGACGATCTTCGCGAAGCGGTCGATCCGCTGTCGGTCATGGTGGCGGGCGGGCACGAATATGACGGGCGCGAACTCGTCCCCCTCGACCGCGCGGCGATCCGTGAGGCCGCCTGCCGCATCCGCGACGCCGGCATCACCTCGGTCGGCATCACCGCCCTGTTCTCGCCGCTGACCGCCGTGTGCGAGGAGGAAGCCGCGGGAATCGTCCGCGACGTCATCCCGGACGCGCGGATCACGCTCTCGCACACCCTCGGCCGGATCGGGCTCCTCGAGCGCGAGAACGTCACGCTGCTCAACGCCGCGCTGCAATCCTTAGGGCTTCGGACGGTCGCCGCCTTCGAGGAGGCGCTCGCCGCCTCCGGCGTCGCGGCACCGTTCTTCCTGACCCAGAACGACGGCACCGTCGTGCTCGCCGAGGTGGCGGCGGCCAACCCCGTCCACTCCTTCGCCTCGGGCCCCACCAACTCGATGCGCGGCGCCGCCTTCCTGTCGGGCCGCGACGGCGCGATGGTGGTGGATGTCGGGGGCACGACGAGCGACGTCGGCTCGCTCGTCAACGGCTTCCCGCGCGAGGCCAACAACGTCGTGGCGATCGGCGGCGTGCGCACGCTGTTCCGCATGCCCGACCTTCTGCCGATGGCGCTCGGCGGCGGCACGATCATCGATCCCGCGACGGGGACCATCGGACCGCGCTCCGTCGGCTACCGCATCACCGAGAAGGCGCTGGTCTTCGGCGGCGACACGCTGACGGCGACCGACATCGCGGTGGCGGCGGGCCGGGTCGAGATCGGCGACCGCGACCGGGTGCGCCACCTCGATCCCACCTTCGTCGCCGCGATGCTGGCGCGCATCGGCGGCATGGTCGAGGAGGGCGTCGACCGGATGAAGACATCGGGCAGCGCCACCGACCTCGTCGCGGTGGGCGGCGGCGCCTTCCTGATTCCGGACCGGCTCGCCGGCGTGAGCGAGGTCGTGCGCGTCGCCCATGCCGGCGTCGCCAACGCGCTCGGCGCCGCGATGGCGCAGATCTCGGGCGAGGTCGACCAGATCTTCTCAGACCTCTCCCGCGACGCGGCGCTGGCCGAGGCGCAAGGCATCGCCGAGCGCCGGGCGGTCGAGGCGGGGGCCGAGCCCGGCAGCCTCAAGGTCATCGAGGTCGAGGACATCCCGATCGCCTACCTGCCCGGCGGCGCCCGCCGCGTCCGCGCCCGCGTCGTCGGCGACGTGCGGGAGCGCGCCGCCGTCGCCTGAGGGGACGGGATCATTCCTTCCAGGAATGATAGTGTTCCTGATCGGTCTTTGACAGGGAACGGCCGGCCGGCCAGATTTCGCCCGGGAGGAGACCGAACAAGAGAAGACCAGACCGGCCAGCCGGACGCGCGGGCGGTGCGACCCACCGACGTTCGGGCGGCCGAGAGGGTGACGGATTTACGCTAGACAGGCGCGCGGCCATCGAGACCTAGACCTGACCAAGGCCGCGAACATCCTGGATTTGTTCACCATTGACCAAGACGCTGTCGACACGCGACTTGACGAACGGACAAGCTACGGCTAAGGCTTTCAAGGTCCATTACGACGATGCGGGAGAGATCGAGGGGCTTCGCGCTGCCTCGACGCCGACGGAGCAACCGCCCCGGAAACTCTCAGGCAAAAGGACCGTATCGTCAGGACGCTCTGGAGAGAGGCGGCTGAAACATGCCGTCCACCGAAGGGGATGTCTGCCTGCGCCAGCGGGCGGATGACGCTCTCAGGTACCGTGACAGAGGGGGCGCATGGGCGGGGTCATCCCGCCTCCACTCGCGCTCATTCACGGAATCCAGATCCATGCCCCACATCGCCGTCATCGGCGCCGGCATCACCGGCGTGACCACCGCCTATGCGCTTCGGGAGCGCGGCTACGATGTCACGGTCCTCGACCGCCACCGTTACGCCGCCATGGAGACCTCCTTCGCCAATGGCGGCCAGCTCTCGGTCAGCAACGCCGAGGTCTGGAACAAGACGGCCACGATCC
The DNA here is from genome assembly GCF_900116815.1 of Methylobacterium sp. 174MFSha1.1. Lineage (NCBI taxonomy): Bacteria > Pseudomonadati > Pseudomonadota > Alphaproteobacteria > Hyphomicrobiales > Methylobacteriaceae > Methylobacterium > Methylobacterium sp. 174MFSha1.1. The sequence continues at coordinate 34,061 of NZ_FPCB01000011.1, forward strand.
TCCAGGGCCTCAAGTGGATGATGCGGCGCGACGCGCCGCTCCTCGTCAACCCGAAGCCGAGCTGGCACAAGTATTCCTGGATGGCCGAGTTCATCGGTCAGATCCGTCACTACGAGGCCAACACGGTTGAGACCGTGCGCCTGGCGCTCGCCGCCCGCCGGCAGATGCTCGCCATGGCCGAGCGGGAGCGCATCGATTTCGACCTGGAGCAGCGCGGCATCCTGCACTTCTACCGGGACGCGGCCGGCTTCGAGAAGGCGCTCGCCGTCAACGCGCTCCTGCGCAAGGGCGGGCTCGCCCGCGATCCCGTCACGCCCGAGGAGATCCGGCAGATCGAGCCGACCCTGCAGGGCACGTATCACGGCGGCTTCTTCACCCCCTCCGACTCGACCGGCGACATCCACAAGTTCACCCGCGGCCTCGCCGCGGCCTGCGCCCGGCGCGGCGTCGCCTTCCTGTACGATGCCGCGATCGAGGCGATTGAGGCGATCGTGCCGGCGGGCACGGGCTGGCGCATCCGCTGGCGGCCGGCCTCGCGCGACGAGGGCGGCGCACCGGTCGCGCCGGGGGAGCCGCTCGACGTCGACGGGGTGGTGATCTGCGCCGGCTGCGCCAGCCGGGACCTCGCCGCCGGGCTCGGCGACCGCCTGAACATCTATCCGGTCAAGGGCTACTCGATCACCGTGCAGCTGCACACGCCCGAGAGCCAGGAGGCGGCGCCGCAGGTGAGCATCCTCGACGACGCGACGAAGATCGTGACGAGCCGCCTCGGGCGGGACCGTTTCCGCGTCGCCGGCACGGCGGAGTTCAACGGATTCAACCGCGACATCCGGCACGACCGGATCGAGCCGCTGGTGCGCTGGACGCGCGAGCAGTTCCCGCGCGTGGCGACCGACCGGGTGGTGGCCTGGACCGGCCTGCGCCCGATGATGCCCGGCATGCTGCCGCGCGTCGGACCGGGCCGGCAGCCGGGCATCTTCTACAATACCGGGCACGGCCATCTCGGCTGGACCCTGTCGGCCGCCACCGCCCAGATCGCCGCCGACGCGGTGGAGGGCGGCCTGCCGGTCGAGGGACGCCGGCTCGCCGCCTGATCCGGCGCGCGCCCTGCACCTGAGGGATGCCCGCCCGGCGTCCCGGCGCAGTGGCGCGCTCCGCCCCGTCGCGAGATGCTGGCTGCCCGGCGAGACGCGGGCCGGGCCTGTGGCGAAACCATGCCCGCGCGACTCCGCGCGTGCAGGAACCATCCGCGCGAAAATATCCACCAAGAAAAACCATCAATAAAAATCTGCAACGAGCCGCGACGCGGCCGGAGGAACGCCCGTGAACACTGCCACGAACGCCGCCCTGCTCACGCCTCTGCCCGACGCGGCGGTTTCTCCCGTCTCGGACGACGCCGCGCGCCGGCGCGGCGTCGTCGCCGCCGTCATCGGCAACACCCTCGAATTCTACGACTTCACCACCTACGCCTTCTTCGCCGTCACGATCGGCCGCACCTTCTTCCCCACCGGCGACGCCTGGATCAGCCTGCTCGCCTCGGTGGCGACCTTCGGGGTCGGCTTCGTCACTCGGCCGATCGGCGGCGTGTTCATCGGCGCCTATGCCGACCGGGCCGGCCGCAAGCCCGCGATGATGCTGACCATCGGCCTGATGGCGGTCGGCATGCTGATGCTGGCCCTCACCCCGGGCTACGCCACGATCGGCCTGGCCGCCCCGGTCCTGATCGTGATCGGGCGCCTGATCCAGGGCTTCGCGCTCGGCGGCGAGGTCGGCCCCTCGACCGCCTACCTCATCGAGAGCGCGCCGCCCGGCAAGCGCGGCCTCTACGCGAGCTGGCAGCTGGCGAGCCAGGGCCTCGCGACGCTCGCCGCCGGCGCGATCGGCCTCGCCCTGTCGCTCGCGCTGACGGCGGAGCAGATGCAGTCCTGGGGCTGGCGGATCCCGTTCCTGCTGGGCCTGCTCATCATCCCGGTCGGGATCTACATCCGCCGCGCCATGCCGGAGACCGCCGGCGAGGGCTCGGGCCACGCCGAGGCGACGACCGGCGCGGTGCTCTCGCGGCTGATGCGCGACCACGGCGGCAAGCTGGCGCTGATGGTGCCGATCCTGCTCTGCGGCACGGTCTCGACCTATGTCAGCAACTACATGACCACCTACGCGATCACGACGCTGAAGCTGCCGGCGAGCCTGTCGATCGCCGCGACCGCGGTGGTCGGGCTCTGCGTCCTCGTCTTCTCGGTCCTGGCGGGGGCGCTCGCGGACCGGTACGGCCGGCGCCTGGTGATGATCGTGCCGCGGGTCCTGCTGCTCGTCGCCGCTTACCCGGCCTTCCTGCTGATGACGCAGCACCCGGGCCCTGCGACCCTGCTCGGCATGTCGGCCCTGATCGCGACGCTCGGCGCGATGAGCGGCGCGGCGAGCCTGGTGGCGATCCCCGAACTCCTGCCGCGCAGCGTGCGCAGCGCCGGCCTCTCGGTGGCCTACGCCTTCGTCGTCACGGTGTTCGGCGGCACGACGCAGCTCGTGGTGACCTGGCTGATCGGCGTCACCGGCGATCCGCTGGCGCCCGCCTACTACGTCATCGCCACGAGCCTCGTCGGCGTCGCCGCGATGCTCGCCACGCCCGAGACGCGGGCGGAGGCGCTTGCGGCCTGAGCGAGGCGGCCGGGTGGCGATACCTCCGGCTCGACCCGGGATCCTCGCCGGCGAGGGCGTGAGTGTGATCCTCACCGGCGAGACCATCACCCTCGACATCCTGCCTTCGGCAGTGAACAGTCGTCGGCCTCCAGGGAGCCGAGTGCCATGACCGTCGCCGTGAGGAACGCCCCGCTCGCCGCCGACCCGCTCGCCGGCCTCGAGGTCGGCTACGACGTCCCGGCCCTGCCCGGGATGCGCGAGGACGAGATCCAGACGCCCTGCCTGATCCTCGATCTCGACGCGCTGGAGCGCAACATCCGCAAGATGGGCGACTACGCCCGCGCCCACGGCATGCGCCACCGCGCCCACGGCAAGATGCACAAATCGGTCGACGTGCTGCGCCTGCAGCAGGAGCTCGGCGGCGCCGTCGGCGTCTGCTGCCAGAAGGTGTCGGAGGCCGAGGTGTTCGCCCGCGCCGGGATCGCCGACATCCTGGTCTCGAACGAGGTGCGCGACTTAGGCAAGATCGACCGTCTGGCGCGGCTGCCGCGCCACGGCGCCCGGGTCACCGTCTGCGTCGACGATCCCGCCAACGTGGCCGACCTCTCGGCGGCGGCCGTGCGGCACGGCACCGATCTCGACTGCTTCGTCGAGATCGATTGCGGCGCGGGCCGCTGCGGCGTCGGGACGGCCGCCGAGGCGGTGGCGCTCGCCCGGGCGATCGCGGCCGCCCCGCACCTGCACTTTGCCGGCCTCCAGGCCTATCAGGGGGCGATGCAGCACCTCGAAGCCTACGCGGAGCGGCGCGCCGCCCTCGACGCCGTGATCGCGCAGGTGCGGGAGACGGTCGACGCCCTGACGGCGGCGGGGCTCGCCCCGGAGATCGTCAGCGGCGGCGGCACCGGCAGCTACCGGTTCGAGAGCGGCTCGGGCGTCTACACCGAGCTCCAGTGCGGCAGCTACGCCTTCATGGACGCCGATTACGGCCGGATCCGCGACGGCGACGGCGCGCGCCTCGACCGGGGCGAGTGGGAGAACGCGCTGTTCATCCTCACCAGCGTGATGAGCCACGCCAAGCCCGATCAGGCGGTCTGCGATGCCGGGCTGAAGGCGCAGTCGGTCGATTCCGGCCTGCCGCTGGTCCATGGCCGGAGCGACGTGACCTACGTCAAGTGCTCGGACGAGCACGGCGTCATCGCCGATCCGGACGGCGTGCTCGCGATCAACGAGAAGCTCCGCCTCGTGCCCGGGCATTGCGACCCGACCTGCAACCTGCACGATTGGTATGTCGGGGTGCGCAACGGCCGGGTCGAGACGCTGTGGCCGGTCTCGGCGCGGGGCAAAGGGTATTGAGGCACGGCGTCGGCCGGGCGGAGCGGGACGGTGCCTTGTTACCAAAACGGCGATTTTGGTAACAAGCCGTTGGCCGGGAGGGGCGTCGCGTCGTTGCCCGGCTCGCGCATCCGGGGGCGCGCGCGGCGCTACTTGGCGAAGGCGCGGATCGCCTCCCGGTAGACCGCCGCCGAGCGCAGGATGTGCCGGCTCAGGATCTCCAGCAGCGCCTCGACCGCGCCGGCCTCGAAATGCCCGATCATCGCCGCGTGCTCGGCAAACGACGTGTCCTGCTCGTGGCTGCGGGGCACCGAGAGCTGGGCGCGAAGCGCCGCCACCTGCCAGGCGATCGAATCGTAGGCCTTGGCGAGGTAGGCGTTGCCGCAATCCCGCAGGAAGCTGGCATGGAACGCGGTGTCGGCGCGGGCATAGGCGCGGCCGTCGCCGGCCTGCCGCGCCAGCTCCATCGCCGCATGTGCCGCCCTCAAGCCGGCGAGCGCGGCCGCGGGGGCGGAGGCGAGGCTCCGGCGGACCGCCTCGCCCTCGAGCATCAGCCGGAACGCCGCGAGCTGGTCGACGTCCTCGGGGGAGGGGTCGAACACGAACGTGCCTTTCTTCGGCACGATCACCACCAGACCCTGCGCCTGGAGGCGGGTCAGGGCCTCGCGCATCGGCGTCCGGCTCACCCCCATGGCGAGGCCGACCCCGTCCTCCGGCAGCGCCTGGCCGAAGGCCAGCTCGGCATTCACGATGGCGTCGCGGATCCGCTCCTCGACGGCGGCGGAGAGCGATTTCGGGACCGCGAGATCGAGCTGGATCGGCATGCCCGGCTTATCGCACACCCGGACCGTCCTCGCGACCCGGCTGCATCCTGTATCCAAGGTACAAGGTACTTGATCGCTTGGTGGGAATGTCGCAAGGTGCTCGCGAGAGAGCCGGACAGGCCGCACGAACAAACGAAGAGGGGGAGGGGACATGGAAGGAAGCATCGCGGCCCGGCCGCTCCGGGCCGGCCTGCCGGACGCGCTGATCGAGACCCTGTCGGGCCTTCTCGGCGAGCGCTTCAGCCTTGGTCTCGCCGAGCGCGAGCATCACGGCCGCGGCGAATCCTACCACGCGACGCAGCCGCCCGACGCGGTCTGCTACGCCCTCTCCACCCGGGAGGTGTCGGAGATCGTGCGCGCCTGCGCCGGGCACCGGGTCCCGGTGATCCCGTTCGGCGGCGGCACCTCGCTGGAGGGGCACGTCGCGGCGCTCCAGGGCGGCGTCTGCCTCGATCTCAGCCGCATGACCGGCATTCTCGCCGTCCGGCCCGAGGATCTCGACGCGACGGTGGAGGCGGGGGTTACGCGCCACCAGCTGAACGCGCATCTGCGCGACACCGGCCTGTTCTTTCCGGTCGATCCGGGCGGCGAAAGCACGCTCGGCGGCATGGCGGCGACCCGGGCGTCGGGCACCAACGCGGTGCGCTACGGCACGATGAAGGACAACGTCGTGTCCCTCACCGCCGTGATGGCGGACGGCACGGTGATCCGCACCGGCACGCGCGCGCGGAAATCCTCGGCCGGCTACGACCTGACCCGGCTCCTCGTCGGCTCCGAGGGCACGCTCGGCATCATCACCGAAGTGACGGTGCGCCTCCACGGCATCCCGGAGGCGGTCGCGGCCTCCGTCTGCGCCTTTCCGAGCGTCGAGGCCGCGGTCGCCACGGTGGTCGAGATCGTCCAGTGCGGCGTGCCGATCGCCCGGGTCGAGCTCCTCGATCCCGTCACCATCGCGGCGGTGAACCGCCATTCGGGCACTGCTCTGCCCGAGGCGCCGACGCTGTTCATGGAATTCCACGGCACAGCGGCCGGCACCGCCGAGCAGATGGCGCTGGTCGGCGCGCTGGCCGAGGGCAACGGCGCGCTCGGCGTCGAGACCGCCGCCGATGCCGAGTCCCGGGCCCGCCTGTGGAAGGCGCGCCACGACGTCCACTACGCGATCCAGTCCTTGCGCCCGAACGGCCGGGTCTGGAGCACCGACGTCTGCGTGCCGATCGCGAGCCTGCCGCGCTGCCTCGCCGAGACGCGGGCCGACATCGCCGGGGCCTCGTTCCCGATCACCACGGTCGGCCATGTCGGCGACGGCAACTTCCATCTCGGGCTCATCGTCGATCCGACGAGCGAGGCGGAACTGGCCGAGGCCGCGGCACTGAACGACCGCCTGGTGCGCCGCGCCATCGCGATGGACGGCACCTGTACGGGCGAGCACGGGATCGGCTCCGGCAAGATCAAGTTCATGGACCTCGAGCACGGCGCCGCGGTCGGCGTGATGGCGGCGATCAAGCGGGCGCTCGACCCGCTCGGGATCCTCAATCCCGGCAAGGTGCTGCCGGCGCAGGACGGGAGCGGCGCGCGATGAGCGGCGGCAAGAACGGCTCCGAGACAGGGGTCATGAGCGACGCGGTCGTCCTCGTCACCGGCGGGGCCTCCGGCATCGGCCGCGCCATCGTCGATGCGGTCGTGGCCGAGGGTGGCCGGGCGATCGTCTGGGACGTCGATGCCGCCGGCCTCTCGGCCTGCGCCGCCGCGCACGGCACCCGCGTGAACCCCGCGCGGGTCGACGTCGCCGATGCCGGCGCGGTCGCGGGCGCGATGGCCGACCTCTCGCAGGATTGGGCGCCGACCCACCTCGTGAACAATGCCGGCATCATCGGCCGCCGGATGCGGCTGTCCGACATGGATCCGGCGGAGATCGACCGGGTGCTCGCGGTCAACCTCAAGAGCGTGCTCCACTGCACCCGCGCTTACCTCGAACGGCGCCGGCCGCATCCGGGCGCGGCGATCGTCAACCTGTCGTCGATCGCGGCCCGCACCGGCGGCATGCCGGGCAACGCGCTCTACGCCACCACCAAGGGCGCCGTCGCCGCGCTGACGGTCGCCGCCGCCAAGGAGCTGGCGCCGGAGGTGCGGGTCAACGCCCTGGCGCCCGGGGTGATCGACACGCCGATCCAGGACGACGTGTTCGGCGGCGACCGGAGCCGGGTGGCGGAGGTCGCCCGCGCGATCCCGCTGCAGCGGCCCGGCACGGCGGCGGAGGTGGCGGAGGCGGCGCTCTGGCTGCTCGCGCCGGCCGCGTCCTACGTCACCGGCACGGTGCTCGACGTCGCCGGCGGGCGCTAAAGGCCTGCCCGCATCGAACCGCTCGCACGACAACAAACGACGGGAAACGCCCAATGACATCTATCACCGCTCCATCACCAACGGAGACGGAGGCCGCCGTCGCCACCGCCCGGCGCCGCCTGGTGCCGTTCCTGGTGCTGATGTACCTGCTGGCCTATCTCGACCGCGCCAACGTGGCGTATGCCAAGCAGGCGCTCCAGCTCTCGACCGGGATCTCGGAAGCCGCCTTCGCCTTCGCGGCCGGCATCTTCTTCGTCGGCTACGCGGTGTTCGAGCTGCCGAGCAACCTGATCCTGCACCGGATCGGCGCGCGGGTCTGGCTGTCGCGCATCATGGTGACCTGGGGCCTGCTCGCCGCCGCGATGGCCTTCGTGCAGGGCGACACCTCGTTCTGGATGCTCCGCGTGCTGCTCGGCGTCGCCGAGGCCGGGTTCTTCCCCGGCGTGCTGCTCTACCTGACCTACTGGTTTCCGGCGAAGGAACGGGCCCAGATCCTCGGCCTGTTCTATCTCAGCCAGCCGCTCTGCTTCATCCTCGGCGGGCCGATCTCGGGGCTCCTCCTCGACATGCACGGCGCCTTCGGCCTGTACGGCTGGCAGCTGATGTTCCTGGTCGAGGGCCTGGCCGCCTCGCTCGTCGGCGCGTGGGCGTATTTCTACCTCACCGACCGGCCCCGCGACGCCGCCTGGATGCCGGCCCGGCAGCAGGCCGCGCTCGAGGCCGCCATCGCCGCCGAGAACGCCGCCAAGTCGGTCCACGGCGCGGTGAAGCTTTCCGCGATCTTCCGCAACCCGCTGCTGATCCACTTCGCGCTCACCTACTTCTCGATCGCGATCTGTGGCTACGGCATCGCCTTCTACCTGCCGGCGCAGGTGAGTGCGCTGCTCGGCACGAAGATCGGCTTCACCGTGACCCTGGTCACCAGCATCCCGTGGCTCTGCGCCTTCGCGGTCAGCGCGTTCTGGCCCGCGCTCGCCCAGCGCACCGGCCGCCGGCGGACCTTCGCGGCGGTGTCGCTTCTCTGCGCCGGCCTCGGCATGATTGCCTCGGGCTACCTGCCGCCGCTCGTCGCCGTGCTGGCGCTCTGCGTCTCGGTCGCCGGCCTCATCAGCGCGCAGCCGATTTTCTGGACCTTCCCGATGGGCTATTTCGGCGGCTTCGCGGCGGCCGGCGGCATCGCGATCATCAACGCGATCGGCAATCTCGGCGGCTTCGTCGCGCCCAACCTCAAGGTCGCGGCGGAAGGCTGGGCGGGCACGGGCCTCGCCGGCCTGTGGGTGATCGGCGGCGGCGCGCTCCTCGCCGCGCTCCTCGTCGCGCTGATCCCGGCCCGGGCCGAGCTCAAGGAGGAGCCCCGCACCGGCGCGGTCGCCTCGAAGGGAGCGCTGGCATGACGCTGAGTCGGAGCCCCGCCGCGCGGCTGCGCGCGGCCATGGCGGAGGGCATCGTCATGGCGCCGGGCGCCGCCGATGCGCTGACGGCCCGCCTCGTCGAGCGGGCCGGCTTCCCGGCGGTCTACATGACCGGCTTCGGCGCCACGGCGGGCCGGCTCGGCCTGCCCGATCTCGGCCTGATGACCCAGACCGAGATGACCGAGCACGCCCGCATCATGACCCGGGCGGTGACCATCCCGGTCGTCGCCGACGCCGATACCGGCTATGGCGGGCCGGCCAACATCCACCGCACGGTGCGCGAATACGTCCAGGCCGGCGTCGCGGCGATCCACCTCGAGGATCAGGTGGCGCCCAAGCGCTGCGGCCAACTCGCCGGGATCCGCCTCGTCGATGCCGAGGAGAACGCCCTGCGGCTGGCCTGCGCCGTCGAGGCGCGGGGCGAGGACGACCTCCTGGTCATCGGCCGCACCGACGCACTGCCGGCGGCCGGCCTCGACGAGGCGGTCCGCCGGGCCGTCCTCTACCGAGAGGCCGGGGTCGACCTCGTCTTCGTCGACGGCGTCAAGCGCATCGCCGAGGTCGAGGCGATCGCCCGGGCCGTGCCGGGACCGAAGGTGGTCTCGATCGTCGACGGCAACGAGACCGTGGCGCTCACCGCCGCCGACCTCCAGGCGATGGGCTTCAGCCTCGTCTTCTACGCGCTGAGCACCCTGTTCTCCGCTGTGAAGGCGATGGAGGACACCCTGGCCATGCTCAAGCGCGACGGCACGCCGCGCGCTCGCGCCGACGCGATGACGACCTACGGCGAGTTCGCGACCCTGGTCGACCTCGCCGGCCATCAGGCCCGTGCCGACCGGTTCGGCGGCTGAGGGAGGCCGACCTGGCGGCGGGTCCCGGAGGCGGGACCCGCCGGCCGATCCGCAGGCGCGCGTCCGTGCCGGCATGACGGCGGACCGGAACCGTCGGGGGGAAAGCCCCGGCCCACCGGCCACGCCGAACGGGGGAGAACGGCGCGGCACGGCCACTTAATTGAATTGTGATCGACTTAATAGCGCAAAATTAAAAAATCTCGGCTGGCGGGAGACCTCGCCCCGCCGTGGACGAGACGCGCACGGGCCTTCCGCCCGGCTTTCCTCCGTGATCGAATGGACACCCGCGCGACGGGAATCCCCGCGGCGGCGCCGGACGAAACCGGGGAGTGGGAACGAGGCGTGGCCGCATCGGACAGCAAGGCCGGCAAGGCGCCGACCCGGCGCCAGACCGGGGCGCCGACGCTCAGCGACGTGGCGCACGAGGCCGGCGTCTCGCCCATGACCGTCTCCCGGGTCATCAACGCCGACGGGAAGGTCCGGCCGGGCACCCGCCAGCGGGTGGAGCGCGCCATCGCCACCCTGAACTACCGGCCCAACATCTCGGCGCAGATCCTGGCCGGGGTGAGCCAGCTCCGCATCGGCCTGCTCTACAGCAACCCGAGCGCGGCCTATCTCAACGAGTTCCTCGTCGGCTGCCTCGGTGCGGCGAGCCAGGCCCAGGCCCAGCTCCTGGTCGAGATCTGCGAGCCGGGGCAGGAGGGCGCCACCGCCGCCCGCGTCCTGTCCGGCGGGATCGACGGGCTCCTCCTGCCGCCGCCCCTGTGCGACTCGGAGGACGTGCTCGCGGCCCTGGTCGGATCTGGCCTGCCGGCGGTGCGCGTCGGCACCTGGTATGCCGAGCCGGCGACCGGCGCCGTCAGCATCGACGGCTACGCGGCGGCCCGGACGATGACCGCGCATATCGCGGCGCTCGGCCATCGCCGGATCGGCTTCATCCGGGGAAACCCGGACCAGACCGCGAGCGAGCGCCGCTTCCTCGGCTATCGCGACGGCATGCGGGAGGCGGGCCTCGCCGTCGATCCCGACCTCGTCGCCCCCGGCCTGTTCACCTACCGCTCGGGGCTGGAGGCGGCCGAGCACCTGCTCGCCCGGCCTGAGCCGCCGACCGCGATCTTCGCCAGCAACGACGACATGGCCGCCGCGACCGTCGCGGTCGCCCTGCGCCGCGGCCTCGCCGTCCCCGACGACCTGACGGTGTGCGGCTTCGACGACACCGCCATCGCGACGACGATCTGGCCCGAGCTCACCACCATCCGCCAGCCGATCCGCGAGATGTCGCATGCCGCGATGGTCCTGCTCCTGAAGGCCGCGCGGGCGTGTCGCCTGGGCCAGGAGCCGGAGCGCACGCACATCGTCCTCGACCACGCCCTGATCCGCCGCGCCTCGGACGGCCCGCCGCGCTGAGCGGGGCGGTTCGCCTCGTCTCCGTACGGTCGATCACGCCGGGACGCTTGACAGGACACGGCCCGGCAGCGGTATGGTAGCGCTATCAAATGAGAGCGCTATCAGAACGGCGTTCGGTCATCATGACGGTCGCTCAGGCCGGGCGAGGGGAGGGGGCATGACGGTGTCCGACGAGGCTTCGCCTTCGCTGCGGGACGGCCGTAGGCCGGAATTCCCTGCCGCATCCCACCCATCCTCCGCGGGCGCGACCTATCCCAGCCTGCGGTCCCGGCGGGTCCTCGTCACGGGCGGCGCCTCGGGCATCGGCGAGGCCCTGGTCGAGGCCTTCGTCGCGCAAGGCGCGCGGGTGCTGTTCTGCGACATCGCCGACGCCGCGGCCGCCGCCCTGGTGGCGCGGCTGACGCCCGGCGCGGCGCATCCCCCGCTCTACCTCCATTGCGACTTGACCGATCTCGACGCGCTCGTCGCGATGGTGGCCGAGGCCGAGACGGCGCTCGGCGGGCTCGACATCCTCGTCAACAATGCCGGCAACGACGACCGCCACCCGGTCGCCGACGTGACGCCGGCCTACTGGGACGAGCGCATGGCGGTGAACCTGCGCCACGTGTTCTTCGCCGCCCAGGCCGCCCTGCCGGGCCTGCGGCGGGCCGGCGGCGGGGTGATCCTCAACTTCGGATCGATCAGCTGGCATCTCGGGCTGCGCGACCTGCCGCTCTACCAGATGGCCAAGGCCGGGATCGAAGGGCTGACGCGGGCGCTCGCCCGCGACCTCGGGCGCGACGGCATCCGTGTCGCCACGATCGTGCCGGGCAATGTCCAGACCCCCCGGCAGGAGCGCTGGTACCGGCCGGAGGACGCGGCCGAGATCGTCGCGGCCCAGTGCCTGGACGGCCGGATCCAGCCCGCCGACGTCGCCGCCCTGGTCCTGTTCCTCGCCTCCGACGACGCGCGCATGTGCACCGGCCACAGCTACTTCGTCGATGCCGGCTGGCGCTGAGCGGAGGGAGACCCGAACGGCATCGGGTCTCCGTGGCCGATCGTTTCGGAACCTGTTCGACTAGGCCTCGACGGATTTGACACCCTGCCCGTCATTCCGGGGCCGCGCAGCGGAACCCGGAATCCAGAAACTCAGGTTGTTCAGAAAGGAGCGGAAAACGTTTCGCATTACCCTGAGTCATCCGCGGTTCTGGATTCCGGGCTCCGCTGCGCGGCCCCGGAATGACGAGGAGGGTTTTGAGACTGTCGAGCATGCCGAAATGTTCCCGGGGATGGCTCCGCCGCATCGGCAGCTGCTAGCTCATCTGCAGAGACGAGCAGAACGTGCTCTTATGATCGCGACAATTCGAAAAATTATTTAGGGATTTGTAGTTTTATACTTGCAGAAACGCAATCGCCATGCGAGTCTCGGAACCAAGCCGACAGGCAAAGACGAAGCGAAACCGGGCAGACGCCAGACGGTCCGGGCGAACCTGAGGGGGGAGGAAGCCGATGTCCGATGCGCCGGGGCATGATCCCTCAGCCCATGCCGCCGTGGGTAGCCTACACGAAACCCGCGACCGTCTCCGGATCTCGCCCGCCCGGGACGCGCGCACATGAACCCGGCCGACGCCTCTGCCGGCCCCGCGCCGAACGCCCCCGTCCTCGAAGCCTCCGGCCTCTCGAAGTCGTTCGGCGCGGTGGAGGTTCTCAAGGGCATCGACCTCGCGGTCCGCGCCGGCGAGGTGCAGGCGATCATCGGCGAGAACGGCGCAGGCAAATCCACCCTCATGAAGATCCTGGCCGGCAACCAGCCGCCGTCGCGCGGCGAGATCCGGATCGACGGCGAGGCCGTGTCGTTCTCCGGGCCGGCGGATGCGGAAAGCCGCGGCATCGTGCTGGTCCACCAGGAGATCCTCCTGGCGCCGGACCTGACGGTCGCGCAGAACATCTATCTCGGCCGGGAGATCGGCCGGGGCATGACGCTCGACGAGCGTACGATGAACGAGGGCGCCCGCCGGGCGATCCGCGACCTCGGCGGCGACCTCGATCCGGATATCATCGTCTCGCGGCTGTCGATCGCGCAGCGCCAGCTCGTGCAGATCGCCCGCGTGCTGCTCGTGCCCCACCGCATCGTCATCTTCGACGAGCCGACGGCCTCGCTGACCCCGCACGAGACGGACGCCCTGCTCAACGTGATCCGCGCGATCCGCCGCAAGGGCGTCGGCGTGCTCTACATCTCGCACCGCTTGACCGAGGTGAAGGACATCGCCGACCGGGTGACGGTCCTGCGCGACGGGCGCCTCGTCGCGTCCCATCCGGCGGACGCGCTCCAGCCGGCCGACATGGCACGGCTGATGGTGGGCCGCGACGTGGCGAAGCTCTACCCGGACCGGCACGCGGCCGAGACCCGCGAGACGGTGCTGGAGGTCGACCGCTTCACCGTGCCGGGCTACGCGCAGGAGGCGTCGTTCCGGCTCGGCAGGGGCGAGATCCTCGGCTTCGCCGGCCTCGTCGGCGCCGGCCGGACGGAACTGATGGAGGGCCTCGTCGGCCTGCGGCCGGGGCGCGGGTCGGTCCGCCTGTTCGGCCGCCCGGTGCGCTTCACCGATGTCCAGGCGAGCCTCAAGGCGGGCGTCGCCTACCTGTCGGAGGACCGCAAGGGCAAGGGCCTGCTGCTCGCCAAGGATCTGGTCGTCAACCTGACGCTGGCCTCGCTGAAGCAGTTCGGCGGCCTGTTGCGGATCGACCGGCGGAAGGAGGAAGCGGCCCTCGACCGGGCGATCCGCGACTTCGACATCCGCACCGGGTCGCGGACGATCCTGGCGGGCCAGCTCTCCGGCGGCAACCAGCAGAAGCTCCTGCTCGCCAAGATGATGCTGCTCGATCCCAAGGTCGTCATCATCGACGAGCCGACCCGCGGCATCGATATCGGCAACAAGGAACAGATCTATTACTTCATCGCCGCGCTGGCCGGCGAGGGACGCGCGATCGTCGTCGTCTCGTCGGAGATGCCGGAACTGATCGGCATCTGCGACCGCATCCTGGTGATGCGGTCCGGCCGGATCGTCGGCGAGGTCGCGGGGGAGCGCATGACCGAGAACGAGATCGTCCAGCTGGCGACGGGCGTGACGGCGGGAGAAGCGGCATGAGCGCGACCTCAGCCCCTTCCGGCCCCGGTGAGGCGGCGGCGCCCGCCGTGCGGGCCAGAGCGTCCCGGGACTGGGACATGGCGGCGATCGCCCCGTTCGTCGCGCTGGCCCTGCTGCTGGTGCTCGGCTACTTCGCCAACCCGAACTTCGTGTCGCTCGCCAATCTCGGCAACGTCGTCACCCGCAGCGCCTTCATCGCCGTCATCGCCCTCGGGGCGACCTACGTGATGACCGCCGGCGGCCTGGACCTGTCGGTCGGGTCGATGCTCGCCTTCGTGGCGAGCCTGACGATCCTGTTCTTCAACGCCGCCGGCATCGCCGACCCGCTGACCGAGCTGCTGCTCGGGATGGCGCTGGCGCTGGCGCTCGGCGCGGCCTGCGGCCTGGTGAACGGCCTGATCACCACGGTCGGGCGGATCGAGCCCTTCATCGCGACGCTCGGCACGATGGGGATCTTCCGCGGCCTGACCTACTGGCTGTCCCAGGGCGGCGCGATCACCGTGCGCGACCGGGACCTGATGGCGCTCTACCGGCCGGTCTACTCGGGCAGCCTCCTCGGCGTGCCGGTGCCGATCGTCGTCATCCTCGTGGTGGCGGCGATCTGCGCCTTCGTGCTCTACCGCACCCGGTACGGCCGGCACGTCACCGCGATCGGATCGAACGAGGAGGTCGCGCGCTATTCCGGCATTGCGATCAACCGGGTCCGCACCCTCACCTACGTGATCCAGGGGATCTGCGTCGGCGTGGCGGTGATCCTCTACGTGCCGCGCCTCGGCTCGACCTCGGCCACGACCGGGAGCTTCTGGGAATTGCAGGCGATCACCGCGGTGGTGATCGGCGGCACGGCGCTCCGGGGCGGCGTCGGGCGGGTCTGGGGCACGGTCTGCGGCGCGGTCATCCTCGAGGTGGTCGGCAACATCCTGCTCCTGTCGAACTTCGTCAGCGAATACCTGATCGGCGCGATGCAGGGCGCCATCATCATCGTCGCCATGCTGGTGCAGCGCTCGCTGATGCGCAAATAATCCGAGTTCATCACGACAACGGCCGGGCTCAGAGGGTCGCGCCCGGCCTTCGACCATAAGACCCGACCCGGGAGAGGAACCATGCTCAGAAGACCATTCGGGCTCGCGGCCGCCGCCTTTGTCGCCGCCTTGGCCGCCTCGGTCGCCCTGGCCCCTGCCGTCGCTCTCGCGCAGGACAGGAAGGTGACGATCGGCGTGTCGATCCCGGCGGCGGACCACGGCTGGACCGCCGGCGTGGTCTTCCACGCCGAGCGCGTCGCCAAGCTCCTGATGAAGGAGCATCCGGGCCTCAAGGTCATCGTCAAGACCTCGCCGGACGCCGCCTCGCAGGCCAATGCCGTGCAGGACCTGGCGGTGCAGGGCCTGAACGCGCTCGTCATCCTGCCGACCGATCCGGACCCGCTCGTCAACGCGATCAAGGACGTCAAGGACAAGGGCACCTTCGTCGCGCTGGTGGACCGCGCGCCCTCGACCAACGACGATTCCATCCGCGACCTCTACGTCGCCGGCAACAACCCGGCTTTGGGCGAGGTCGCCGGCCGGTACATCGCCAAGACCACGCCGGACGCCCAGGTCGTCGTCATCCGCGGCCTGCCGATCCCGATCGACCAGCAGCGCCAGGACGGCTTCGACAAGGGCATCGCCGGCTCCAAGGTCAAGGTTCTGGCCCGCCAGTTCGGCAACTGGAGCCGCGACGACGCGTTCCGCGTGATGCAGGATTACCTGACGAAGTACCCCAAGATCGACGTGGTCTGGTGCCAGGACGACGACATGGCGGTCGGCGTGATGGAGGCGATCACCCAGGCCAAGCGCACCGACATCAAGTACATCGTCGGCGGCGCCGGCTCCAAGGACATGATCAAGCGGGTGATGGACGGCGACAAGATGGTGCCGGTCGACGTGCTCTATCCACCGGCGATGGTCTCCACCGCGATGCAGCTCACCGCCGCCAATTTCTACGATCAGGTCCCAGTCAGCGGCACCTACATCCTCGACGCCACGCTGGTGACCAAGGACAACGCCAAGGCTTATTACTTTCCGGATTCGCCGTTCTGACACTTGAGGTGCCAATCGGTCCGTTGAGGGGCGTCGCACTCGCCCTCGTCCTTACGTCCGACACGGCAGATAGATTGGAGCCTGTTTGATTGGCCTCCATCGGCTTCCACCCCTCTTGGTCATTCCGGGCTCCGCTGCGCGGCCCCGGAATGACGCGGAGAATGTCTCTACTGTCGAGCAAGTTGAACAGGCGTCGAGGATTCCGGAACACCGACGCTCTCGTTTCTCAAAGAGGACACCCCGATGAAGACGATCAAGGGGCCGGCGATCTTCCTCGGCCAGTTCGCCGGCGATGCCGCGCCGTTCGACACCTGGGACGGGATCACCCGATGGGCGGCGGAGAAGGGCTATGTCGGCGTGCAGGTGCCGTCCTGGGCCGGCCAGCTGATCGACCTGAAGCGAGCCGCCGAGTCAAAAGATTACTGCGACGAGTTCGCCGGCATCGCCCGGCAGAACGGCGTCGAGGTCACGGAACTCTCGACCCATCTCCAGGGACAGCTCGTGGCGGTGCATCCGGCCTATGACGAGGGCTTCGACGGCTTCGCCGCGCCGGAGGTGCGCGGCAACCCGAAGGCGCGCCAGGAATGGGCGGTCGATCAGGTCAGGATGGCGCTGAGCGCGTCGAGACATCTCGGGATCGACGCCCACGCGACTTTCTCCGGCGCGCTCGCCTGGCCCTACCTCTATCCCTGGCCGCAGCGTCCGGCCGGCCTGATCGAGACCGCGTTCGACGAACTGGCGCGGCGCTGGACCCCGATCCTGGACCATGCCGAGGAATGCGGCGTCGACGTCTGCTACGAGATCCATCCGGGCGAGGACCTTCACGACGGCGTCACCTTCGAGATGTTCCTGGAGCGGGTGAAGCATCATTCCCGCGCCAACATGCTCTACGATCCGTCGCATTACGTCCTGCAATGCCTGGATTATCTTGACAACATCGACATCTACAAAGACCGGATCAAGATGTTCCACGTCAAGGACGCGGAGTTCAACCCGACCGGCCGGCAGGGCGTCTATGGCGGCTACCAGGGCTGGGTCGCCCGGGCCGGCCGGTTCCGCTCGCTCGGCGACGGGCAGGTCGATTTCGGGGCGGTCTTCTCCAAGATGGCGGCCAACGATTTCGACGGCTGGGCGGTGGTCGAGTGGGAATGCGCGCTGAAGAACGCCGAGGACGGCGCGCGCGAGGGGGCCGAGTTCGTCAAGGCGCACATCATCCGCGTGACGGACAAGGCCTTCGACGACTTCGCCAGCGGCGGCACCGACGAGGCGGCCAACCGGCGCATGCTGGGGATCTGAAGGGGAGCGTGCCATGGCAATCGAGGGCAAGCAGGACCAGGCGCGGCCGCCGCGCATCCGGCTCGGCATGGTCGGGGGTGGGACGGGCGCCTTCATCGGTGCGGTCCACCGCATGGCCGCGCGGCTGGACGACCGGTTCGAGCTCGTGGCCGGAGCCCTGTCGTCGACGCCCGACAAGGCGATCGCCTCCGGGCGCGACCTCGGCCTCGACCCGGGCCGCACCTATGCCGACTACCGGGAGATGGCGATCCGCGAGGCGGGCCGGGCGGACGGGATCGAGGCGGTCTCGATCGTCACGCCGAACCACCTGCATTACGACGCCGCCAGGGAATTCCTGCAGCGCGGCATCCACGTCATCTGCGACAAGCCGCTGACCTCCACCCTGGCCGACGCGGAGAAGCTCAAGACGGTCGCCGACGAGAGCGACGCGCTGTTCATCCTGACGCACAACTACACCGGCTATCCGATGGTGCGGCAGGCGCGCGAGATGGTGGCTGCAGGAGACCTCGGCACGATCCGCGTCGTCCAGGTCGAGTACCCGCAGGACTGGCTGACGGAGGCCATCGAGCAGACCGGCGCCAAGCAGGCGGTGTGGCGGACCGACCCGGCGCAGTCGGGCGCGGGCGGGTCGACGGGCGATATCGGCACGCATGCCTACAACCTCGCCTGCTTCGTCACCGGACTGACGCTCGACAGCCTGGCTGCCGATCTCGACTCCTTCGTCGAGGGCCGGCGGCTCGACGACAACGCCCACGTGCTCCTGCGCTTCAGGGGCGGCGCGAAGGGCATGCTGTGGTGCAGCCAGGTGGCGCCGGGCCACGAGAACGGCCTCAAGATCCGCGTCTACGGCACGAGGGGCGGGCTCGAATGGGTGCAGGCCGACCCGAACTACCTCTGGTTCACCCCCTTCGGCGAGCCGAAGCGGCTGCTCACCCGGGCCGGCGCCGGAACCGGCCCCGCGGCCGCCCGCGTGTCGCGCATTCCGTGCGGCCATCCGGAGGGCTACCTCGAAGCCTTCGCGACCATCTATTCGGAGGCGGCGCAGGCGATCAACGCCCGGAAGAGCGGCGCGGCGGTCGAGGCGGCGGTCGTCTATCCGACGATCGACGACGGGCTCAAGGGCGTGGCCTTCGTCGAGGCCTGCGTCGCGTCGTCGAGGCGCGACGGAGCCTGGGTCAAGCTCTGATCCCGGGCTCCTCCCGGCGGGCGCGTCCGCCGGGAGCGGCGGGACCGCTCTACCAGTGGACCATGGGCAGGCCCGCGACGGGGCTCGCGAAGGACGGCACCGACGTCGTCCTCAGGCCCCCGAGATAGACCGTCGACAGGTCCGGCCCGCCGAACGTCACGCTCGTCATCATGGGGCAGGTGGGCCCGCCGCAGGCCATGATCACGTCGACCGGAACGGGAAGTCCAGTCGCGAAGGCCTGCTCGAACCGGCGCGTCGCCGCGGCGTCGCCGTCGTCGAGCAGTTCGAGGAGGTTCCCCTCCGGCGTGATCGCCACCAGCCGGTCGGCGAAGATCATCGTGGCCCAGAGATTGCCAAACCTGTCGAAGGCGATGCCGTCGATCAGCCCGGCGCCCAGGTTGGACGGGCCGTAGGTCTCGCGATCGGTGAGGGACCCGTCGGGCTGGACGCGCAGGCGCGTGACGCACTTGCCCGTCGTCTCGGCGACGTAGAGCCACTCCTCCGTCGCATCGAGCCGGATCTCGTTGGTGAAGCGGAACCCGTCCGCGACGATCCGCGGGCCCTTCTCGTCGACGAGCACGACGTAGCCGTCCGCCAGGGCGGTGCTGATCGCCTCGCTCCACGGATTCACCGTGGTCGACACCGTGATCCAGAGTCGGTCCTTCGAGTCCCGCAGGACGAAGTTGACCTTGCCGAGCGGCCGGCCGTCGATGCTGTCGAGCACGACGCGCGTCCGGCCCGACCGCGTCATGCGCTCGAGCCGGTCGGTGCCGAAATTGGAGACCAGCACGTCGCCATCGGCCGCGAAGGCGAGCCCGTTCGGCAGCGTCCCGGACAGGAGGTCGCCGGTCGCGCCCGCCGCCGTGCCCGTCTCCTGGAGGACGAGCCGCTGCGTGCCGTCCGGCGCGATATGGACCACGCCGCCGCGGGCGTCGGCGGTCCAGAGGCTGCCGTCCCGCTCGGCGAGGATGCATTCGGGCCGGTTCAGGTCGCGCCCGACGTGCCGGATGGCGCCGGGATCGACCTTGAAGCCGGCGAGCGGGTTCCGGCCGCGGCCGTGGCGGATGATCGTCATGCGTTTCTCCCAGTCTCTTCGTCGACCGGCCCGCTCGCCGGGGCCGGCGTGATGGCGTGGAATCCTCGCCGTACGGATCGTCGGAAGGCGATCCCGTGTGCTTGCCCGGGTGGCGGCGGGCGCCCTATGGACGGCGCTCCCGCAACGCCGTCACTGCTCCGAGGACGACGAGGCCGAGCAGGATCGACCGGGCCGCGTAGGGGACGGTCGTGCCGGCCAGCAGGGTCTGCAGCGCCGTCAGCAGGAGCACGCCGCCGAGCATGCCGGGGTACGAGCCGCGGCCGCCCGTGATGAGGGTCCCGCCCACCACCGCGACCGCGATCGAGGGCAGCAGGTACTCGTCGCCCATGCCGAGGCTGGCTTGGCCCGAGAAGCCCGTGAGCAGGATGCCGACGATCGCCGCGCACAGGCCCGAGAGCATGTAGACGAGGAGCAGCACCGGTCCGACCGCGACGCCCGACAGGGCGGCGGCCCGGCGGTTGTTGCCGATCGCGTAGACGCGCCGCCCGAACGCCGTGCGGCCGAGCAGCAGCACGGCCGCGGCGGCGAACACGGCCAGGACGACGACGACGGGCGTCGGTCCGAAGACGTGGGAGGTCATGAAGGCGCGCAACGCCGGCGAGGCGAAGCCGTCGGGCGTGCCGCCCGACCAGACGAGGGCGATCCCCTGAAGGATGCCGTTCGTCGCGAGCGACATCACGATCGGCGACAGGCCGAGCAGGACGATCCCGAGGCCGTTGACGAGCCCGATGGCGGCCCCGAGCCCGAGCACGCCCGGGACGGCGTAGAGGAGCGCCGCATCCGAGCCCTTGACCATCCCGGCGAGGACGATCCCGCACAGGCCGATCGTCCATGGGACGGAGAGATCGAGGCCGCCGGTGAGGATGACCGTGCCCTGGCCGAGGGCCAGGACCGCGAGGAAGGACGAGAGCACGAGGAGGCTGTCGTAGTAGGACCCGCTGAACAGGGCCTTCCCGAACAGCGCCTGGGTGGCGACGACCATGAGGGCGAAGCCAAGATAGGCGGGCAGCGCGCGGCGCAGGCCGTCGCCGTGCCGGGCGAGGAATCCGGGATCCGCCGTGCCGCCGCGCTCCGGCGGGTCCGGCAGCCGCAGGCGCGTCGCCTCCAGGCCGACCTGCCGCGGCAGCCGGCCGGCCGCCCGGGCCGCGAGGTGCCGGCTCCCGGCGCGGAGCGCCCCCCACAGGGCCGAACCGCGCCTGAGGGAGGCCGCGAGGACCGCCAGGAGCAGGATCAGGCTCTCCGCGACGGTGGAGTAGGACGCCGAGACGTTGAGGACGAGCAGGATGTTGACGGTGATCATCAGGATGTAGGCACCGAGCACCGAGCCGGTGCAGCCGCCGCGCCCCCCGCCCAGCGGGGTTCCGCCGACCACGACGGCGGCGAACATCTGCAGGAGCATCGGATTGCCGACGAGGGGATCGCCGGAGCCGGTCTGGGCGCTGACGAAGACGCCCGCGAGGCCGTAGCAGGCGCCCCCGACGACGTAGGTGAGGAACACGGTGAGCCGCGAGCGGAGGCCGGCGGCGTGCGCCGCCTCCGCGTCGCTGCCGACCGCGTAGATCGCCCGTCCGAGCGGCGTCCGCTTGAGCCAGGCCCAGAGGAGCAGCAGCCCGACGACCAGCGCCACCGGCGCGGGCAGCACGCCCGGGACGAGGTCGCCGGTCATGAGGGCCGAGAGGGCGGGCGAGACCGTGCCGCCGGGCTTCTCCATCACCAGCAGGGTGAGGCCCTGCAGGATGAACATGGTCGAGAGCGTGACCACGATCGGCTGCAGGCGCAGCAGGGCGACGAGGATCCCGTTGAAGGCGCCGCAGGCGAGGCCGGTCGCGAGGCCGAGGCCGATGAGCGCGGGCGGCGAGCTCGATCCGTCCGGCGACCAGGTCGCGAGCACGCAATTGACGAGGGACACGACCGCCGCTGCCGACAGGTCGAGCCCGCCGGCGATGACGACGACCGTCAGGCCGGCGGACAGGATCGCCAGGGTCGCTCCCGAGGCCGCGAGCTGCGCGAGGTCCTCATAGCCGAGGGGCCGCGCGCTGCCCGCGGCGAGCAGACCCAGGAGGGCGAGGAGGACGAGGAACGCCGTGACCAGTCCCCGGTGGCGTCCGAGCCGGAGCCGGAGCCGGCGCGGCGCGGGGTGAGGCGTCCGGGGCGTGTGGCGCGGGGGCGTGTGGCGCGGCACGGTCGCGCCCGGCATGGCGGTGTGGCTCATCAGGCGGATCTCGCAGTCTCGGCATGTCCGCCCAGCGCCGCCGCGAGGATGGATTCCTCCGTCAGCCCGTCGCCGGACAGCTCCGCGGCCACGCGGCCGCCGTAGAACACCATCACGCGGTCGGCGAGGTGGACGAGTTCGGGGATCTCGGTCGAGTAGAACAGGACGGCGCCGCCCATCCGCGCATAGGCCTGGAGCAGGCGGTAGAGCTCGTTCTTGGTGCCGACATCGATGCCGCGGGTCGGGTCGTAGACCATCAAGATGCGGCTCTCGGCCAGCAGCCACTTGGCGATGGCGACCTTCTGCTGGTTGCCGCCGGAGAAGGCGCCGACCGGCGTCCAGAGCGCGCGCCGGTCGACCTCGACCAGCCGGAAGGCGCGCTCGACCGCGGCCCGCTCGCGTGCCGCGTCGACGAGGCCGAGCCGCGTGAAGCGGCCGATCGTCGGCAGCGAGGCGTTGTGCGTGCCGTCGAGCTTGAGGAACAGCGCCTCGGTCTTGCGGTCCTCGGGCAGGAGGCTGATGCCGATGCGCGCGTCGATGGCGTCGCGGGGCGAGGCGATGGCGACCTCCTTCCCGTCGACGCGGAAGCGGCCCCCGGTCAGGTCGGCCATGCCGAAGGCCGCCAGGAACAGGTCGAGCTGCCCCATCCCCTGCAAGCCGGCGACGCCCAGGATCTCGCCCCGGTGCAGGGAGAAGGAGGCGTCGCGGAGCTTGCCCGCCGTCGCGAGGCGCTCGCCGCGCAGCACCTCCGGGCCCCGTTCGTGCGGCACGGATGCGCGGGGCGGGAAGGAATGGACGAGGTTGCGCCCGGCGATCAGGCCGACCAGCTCGCCGTCCGTGAGGGCGTCCACGGCGCCGGTGGCGACGTGCCGGCCGCCGCGCAGGACGGTGACGCCCGAGCAGAAGGCCCGGACCTCGACGAGGCGGTGGGAGATGAAGACGATCGTCACGCCGGCCGCGCGCTGCCGGTCGATGACCCGCCCGAGCCAGTCGACGTCCGAGCCCGAGAGGGTGGAGGAGGGCTCGTCGAGGAGGAGGATCCGGGGCCGGCGGAAGACCGCGCGGGCGATCTCGACCTTCTGGCGCTCGGCGAGTTCCAGCTCGCCCACCTCGGCGGAGAGGTCGATGCCTTCGAGGCCGAGATCCGCGAAATGAGCCGAGACCGCGTCCTCGACGGCGCGGCCCCGCACCATCCCGAGCGCGTTCGTCGGGGCGGCCGGCAGCGCCATGTTGTCGAGGACCGTGAGGTCGCGGATGAGCGTCATCTCCTGGAACGCCGTCTGGATGCCCAGGCCCTGCGCGGCGCGCGGGCCGGACAGCGAGACCGGCCGGCCGGCGACGAGGATCTGCCCGGCATCCGGCCGGACGAGGCCGGACAGGATCTTGACCAGCGAGGACTTGCCGGCCCCGTTCTCGCCGAGGAGCGCGTGGACGCTGCCCGCCTCGATCGAGAAGCCGACATCGTCGAGGGCGACCGTCGGGCCGTAGGCCTTGCACAGGCCCGCCACAGCGACGGTTGCCGGGAGGAACGGCGCGCTCATGGCTCGGGCTGGCCGAGGAGGGCGGCGTTCAGGCCGAGCCCGGGCGTGTCGGGCGAGTAGATCGAGGCGAACCAGCCGGGATTGGTGATGATCGCGGGCTGGAACACGTTGCAGCCCGCCTTCATCTCGGCCCAGCTGCCCTCCTGGCACAGCCTGACGGTCGCGTTGGTCACGATGGCCTGCGGGACCTCGGTGAGCGGGGGGATCGTCTTGCCCTCCAGCTTGTCCACCGCGAGCTTCAGGGCGAGCGCGCCGGTGAAGTTCTGCGAGCCCGACGACCAGCGCGGCGCGCCCATGGGGCGGTAGCTGCCGCCGGTGCCCTCGACCCTGGTCTCCTTCGGCAGCATCTGGAGGCGGCCGCCATTCGAGGCCTCGCCCGCGCAGGGGCGGATCTTCTCGTCGGGGATGCCGGCCTCGGCCTGCATCGCGTTCGCGGTGTAGCAGCCGGCCTGCATCCACAGCCCGTCGATCTGGTCCCAGGCGCGCGTGGCGAGGACCTTCGACAGCTCCGTGCGCGCCACCGCCTGGCTCCACTGGCCGCTCACCTCGGCCAGGATCCTGATGTCCGGGTATCGCGCCAGCACCTCCTTGGCGCCGCCGGTCCGCAGCGTGTCGACGGTGGTGCCGGGCACGCCGGTGACGAGGACGACGTTGCCCTTGCCGTGGAGCGTGTCGGCGAGCCACTGCGCCGAGGCCCGGCCCCACTCCATCTGGTTGATGTGGACGTTGTAGGCGCAGGGCTCCGAGATGATCGAGTCGTAGGCGATCACGACCACGTTCCGGGCGCAGGCGGCCTTGACCGCCATGTTCAGGGCCGTCGGCGAGATCGGATAGACGACGATGGCCTGGGCGCCGGCCTGGACCATCGCGTTGATCTGCTGGATCTGCTTCTGCGCGTTGGGGCCGGCGACCTGCACCTCGAGATCGACCTTGTCGCGCAGGCCGGGCGAGGCGGCCATGGCCTTGATCATGTTGGCGGCCTCGGCCTGCCAGTCGTTGCCGATGAAGCTCATGCTGAGGAAGATCTTGAACTTCTTGTCCGCCGCGTCGGCCGGGGCCGGGGCGAGCGAACTCAGCAGCCCCCCGCATGCGAGCGAGAGGGCCAGGGCCTTCAGCGATGTCATGGTGTGTTCCCGCTCGATGGTCTGCGTGGGGCCACGGACGTCCGCACGGGACGGTGGCGATCGCGTCACGGAGGTGGGGAGCACGGCGGCCCGACGGGGCGCCCCGGGGCTCTTCGCCCCCGGATGCGCCGCCCCTCGATGCGTCCGCCGGCGTCCCGCTGTGCCACGGTTATCGCCGGCGAGCCCCTCTGCGAGGGGCTCTCCCACGATCAGCATCACGCAGGGGAAGGATCGTGTCAAGAATTGTGATCACGGATCACGGATCATCGATCTCAGTAACGGTTACCCGTCGGATCGTTGCTGCCGCGCTGCGATCGTGCGAAGGATCCCGGAGCGGGACGGACCGCCCCTCGGGCAACGCGTTCACCTCGGGCAAGGCGTTCCCGGATCGGGAAGGGTGGGCGACATGGACGACAGGGTCGAGTCGGTCGATGTCAGCACGGTGCAGGGGCGCGTCTACCTCGCGCTCCAGGCCGCGCTGCACCAGGGCCGCTTCGTCCCCGGCGAGGCCGTGACGATCCGCTCCCTCGCCCAGGCGGTGGGGACCAGCCCGATGCCGATCCGCGGCGTCATCCAGCGTCTCGTCGCCGAGAAGGCCCTGGTCCAGCTTCCGAACCGGACGTTCCGGGTCGCGCCCTTCGACTTCGACCTCCACGCCGAGCTGGTCCGGATCCGCTGCACCGTCGAGGGCTTCGCCGCCTACCGGGCGGCGATCCGCGCTCCCGGCGACCTCGCCGCACGGTTGCGGGAGGCGAACGACAGCATGCGGGCGGCGATCGCGGCGGGCGACACGGAAGGCGTTCTCGGGGCGAACCGGCGCTTCCACTTCACGCTCTACGAGGGCGCCGCGTCGCCCCAGCTCCTCGAGGTGATCACGCAGTTCTGGCTGCGCTCGGGCCCGGTCATGGCCGTCGCGCTGCGGACGCCCGAATCCCGCGTGATGTTCGAGGCGGGCTCCCGCGTCCACGACCGGATCGTCGCGGCGGTCGAGGGCCGGGATCCGGACGCCGCGCGCTTTCACCTGGCCCTCGACATCCGCGCCGCCGCGGCGTGGTTCCGCAGGCGCTACCGCGAGGGAGCGGCCGGGCGCGCCACCGCCTGAGCGCCCGCCCGCAGACCGCGCGGCCGCCCTCGCCGCAGGATGTCCATGAGCAAGGAGGGGTGAACCCATGAGCATCAGATTCGATGGACGCGTCGCGATCGTCACCGGTGCCGGCCGGGGACTCGGACGCGCGCACGCACTCGGTCTCGCGGCCCGTGGCGCCCGCGTCGTCGTCAACGATTTCGGCCGCGACGGCGAGCCGCCCGACGCGGCGCTCAGCGTCGTGGCGGAGATCGAGGCGGCCGGCGGCGAAGCCGTGGCGAACGGCGCCGACGTGTCCGACCTCGATCAGATCCGGGCGATGGTCGCGCGCGCCGAAACCCGCTGGGGCCGGGTCGACATCCTCGTCAACAACGCCGGCATCCTGGCCGACAAGAGCTTCGCCAAGATGGACATGGCGGACTTTAGACGCGTCGTCGACGTCCACCTGATCGGATCGGCCAACTGCACCAAGGCGGTCTGGGACGGGATGCGCGAGCGGCAATACGGCCGGATCGTCTTCACCTCGTCGTCCTCGGGCCTCTACGGCAATTTCGGCCAGGCGAATTACGGGGCGGCCAAGGCCGCGATGATCGGTCTGATGAACGTCCTGCATCTCGAGGGCGCGAAGTACGGTATTCGCGTCAACACCCTGGCGCCGACCGCGTCGACGGCGATGACCAACGGCCTGTTTCCGCCGGACGAGGCGTCGCTCCTGTCGCCGGAATCGGTGACGCCGGGAGTGCTCTTCCTCGTCGGCGAGGACGCCCCGTCCCGCACGATCCTCGGCGCCGGCGCGGGAAGCTTCGCGGTCGCCTGCATCGTCGAATCGCCGGCGGTCTTCCTCGGCGCCGGCCCGGACGCTCCCGAGGCGCTGGCCGCGCGCTTTACGGAATTGTCGCGGTCGGACGACCTGTCGCCGCTGGACGACGCCTTCGCGCAGACGCGGAAATACGTGGCCGCGGCGTCGGGCTCCGCCAACCGCACGGACGGCGCGACGTCCGGTTGAGACGCTGGAGCGCTTCACGATCGCGCTGCAATCGCGAAGCTTCTCCAGGTCTTTGATTTTGCCGCATTTTTTACGACGTTCGCCGCGCAGCTGAAGATCCTCGGCGACATCTTCCTGCGGCTGATCAAGACGGCGGTGGCGCCGCTGGTCTTCCTCTGCGTCGTCGTCGGCGTGACCTCGGCGGGCGACTTCAAGCGCGTCGGCAAGGTCGGGCTGATCGCGATGCTCTACTTCGAGATCGTCTCGACCCTGGCATTGGCGGTGGGCCTGCTCGCCGGCAACCTGCTCGGCGTCGGCCAGGGCATGGCGGAGACGACCAAGGCCACCCTCGCGCAGGGCAAGGCGCCGACGGGGGCCGCCGCGCCGCACTCGACGCTCGACTTCATCCTCAACGTCTTCCCCGACAACTTCATCGGCGCGTTCGCCCGCGGCGAGCTGCTCCAGGTCCTGGTGATCGCGCTGATCTTCGGCGCGGCCCTGCTGAACCTGCCCCCCGAGAAGCGTCAGCCGATCGAGCGCGGCCTCACCACGATCTCGGACGCGTTCTTCGAGTTCATCCACCTGATCATGTGGTGCGCGCCGCTCGGCACCTTCGGGGCGGTCGCCTTCGCGGTCGGGTCGAGCGGCACGAGCGTGCTGCTCTCGCTGATCTACCTCGTGCTGAGCTTCTACGCCGTGGTGATCGCGTTCATCGTGATCGTGCTCGGGGCGATCTCGGCCCTGTTCAAGATCAACCTGTTCCGCTTCCTCGCCTTCATCAGGGAGGAGATCTTCATCGTGCTCGGCACCGCCTCCTCGGAGAGCGTGCTGCCGCGCCTCCTCGAGAAGCTGCCGACCTACGGCTGCTCGCGGCAATCGGTCGGCCTCGTTCTGCCCACCGGCTACGCCTTCAACCTCGACGGCACGTCGATCTACATGTCGATGGGCGTGATCTTCCTCGCCAACGCCTATCACGTGCCGCTCGACCTCGGGCAGCAGCTCGGCATCCTGGCCGTGATGCTGCTCACCTCGAAGGGCGCGGCGACCGTGTCGGGCGGCAGCTTCGTGGTCTTCGCCGCGACGGTGGCGGCGACCGGCGTGCTGCCGCTCGAAGGCCTGCCGATCCTGTTCGGCGTCTACCGGTTCATGTCGATCGCCATCGCCACCACCAACGTGATCGGCAACAGCGTCGCCACGGTCGTCACCGCCAAGCTCGCCGGGGAGTTCGACCCCCGCATGGCGGAGGAGGCGATGGCGCGTCTGCGTGCGGAGCGCGCAGGATCTCCCTGATCCCGTCCCCGGAAGGCCCATGGGCCTTCCGCCCATACGCCGACCGATATCCTCCTGGGAGAATCACGCGCCATGACCGAGCCGTCGCCGACCCGGATCGAGAACGATGCCTTCGGTCCGGTCGAGATCCCGGCCGACCGCTACTGGGGGGCGCAGACGCAGCGCGCGCTCGGGGGCTTCGCGATCGGCGAGGAGCGCCTGCCGGTCTGCCTCGTGCGGGCCTTCGGCCTGCAGAAGCTCGCCGCGGCGCGCGCCAACCGCCGTCTCGGCGTGTTGGACCCGTCTCTCGCCGCCCCGATCGAGGCGGCTTCCCGCGAGGTGTGGGAGGGCGGGTTCGACGACCATTTCCCCCTCGTGGTCTGGCAGACCGGCTCCGGCACCCAAACCAACATGAACGCCAACGAGGTCATCGCCAACCGCGCCAACGAGCGCCTCGGCCAGGCCCTGGGGACGCGCAGCCCGGTCCATCCCAACGACCACGTGAACCGGTCCCAGTCGTCGAACGACAGCTTCCCGACCGTGATGCATCTCTGCACGGCACTGGAGCTGCGCGACCGGCTGCTGCCGGCGCTTCACCTGCTGCACGATACGCTGGACGCGAAGGCGGCGGCCTTCGACGACGTGGTGAAGATCGGCCGGACCCATCTCATGGACGCGGTGCCGATGACGGTCGGGCAGGCGTTCCGCGCCTTCGCCGCGCAGATCGGGGCGGGGATCGAGCGCGTCGAGGCCGTGGCCCCGCGCCTCCACCGCCTCGCGCAGGGCGGCACCGCCGTCGGGTCCGGCCTCAACGCGCCGGCGGGGTTCGACGAGGCCTTCTGCGCGGAGGTCGCGGCCCTCTCGGGGCTTCCCGTCATCCCCAACCCGAGCAAGTTCGAGGGGATGGGCGCCCACGACGCCCTGGTCGAGGTTTCGGGCGCCCTCAATGTGCTGGCGGTCTCGGTCATCAAGATCGCCAACGACATCCGCCTGCTCGGCTCCGGCCCGCGCTGCGGCCTCGGCGAACTGGTGATTCCCGACGATGGCCTGTCGTCGTCGATCATGCCGGGCAAGCGCAACGCGACGGTCGCCGAGGCCCTGGTGCAGGCCGCCTTCCAGGTCGTCGGCAACCACGCCACCGTCTCGGCGGCGGGCGCCTCCGGGACCTTCGAGCTGAACGTCGCCAAGCCGGTCCTGATCCACAACCTGCTGCAATCGATCCGGGTGCTGGCGGACGGCACCCGCGTCTTCGCCCTGCGGCTGGTGCGGGACCTCGACGTCGATCGGGACCGGCTCGCCGACAACGTGGCGAACGCCCTGCTGCTCGCCACCGCGCTCAACCCGACCCTCGGCTACGACCGCGTCGCCGCGATCACCCGGACGGCCATGAGCGAGGGGGTGACCCCGCGCGCGGCGGCGATCGCCCTGGGCTTCGCGACGGCGGATCAGTACGACCGCCTCGTCGATCCGGTCGCGATGGCATCGCCCGGTGCCGGCTCGCGCCGGGATCAGGGTCGGTGAGAGCCTGTTTGACTGGTCTGCAAGATTTTTTTCTATCCACGACCTCAGGATGAGGTCGTGGTTGGGATAAATTGCTCGCAGCGCTGTCTTAACAAGTCAAGCGGGATCAGATAGAAGGTTTTATCAGAGACGATCCTTCCCGGTCGCAGTGTTCGTGATGATCACGAGTCCCGCCGGAAGGGCAGGGCCCCCCACCCCGCGAAGCGCGCCTGCGTGCCGAGGCTCTCCTCGATGCGCAGCACCTCGTTCCACTTCGCCATGCGCTCCGACCGGGAGAAGGACCCGACCTTGAACTGGCCGGCGTCCCAGCCGACGGCGAGATGGGCGATGGTCGTGTCCTCGGTCTCGCCGGAGCGGGCCGACACGATGGTGCCGAAGCCGTGCCGCTGGCCGGCCAGGAGCGCGGCGTGGGTTTCGCTCAGCGTGCCGGCCTGGTTGGGCTTGATCAGCACGGCATTGGCCGCTCCGGCCGCGGCCGCGCGCTCGACGCGCCCCGCATCGGTCACGAGAAAATCGTCGCCGATGATCTGGCAGTGCCCGCCATGGGCTGCCGTGAAGGCCCGGAACCCCTCGGCGTCGTCCTCGGCCACGGGATCCTCGATCGACACGATCGGATAGGCGCGAAGCCACCCTCCGAGCATCGCGATCATCCCGGCGGTGTCCAGGGTCCGGCCGTCGAGGGCGAGCCGGTAGGATCCGGTCCGGCCGAATTCCGAGGCCGCGACGTCGAGCGAGATCGCCACGTCGGCCCCCGGCGCGAAGCCGGCGCCCTCGATCGCCAGGACGAGGGTGTCGAGGGCCTCCTCGTTCGCAGCGAAGACGGGCCAGTATCCGCCCTCGTCGGCCACCCCCTGGAGCTTGCCGGCCCGGCGCATCAGGGCGCCGGCCGCGCGGTAGATCTCCGCCGTCCAGTCCAGTGCCTCGGCGAAGGAGCCGGCGCCGGGGCACATCACCATGAAATCCTGGACGTCGACCCGCCGCTCGGCATGCGCGCCGCCGCCGAAGATCTGGATCTCCGGGAGCGGCAGGCGCACCGGCTTGCCTCCCGCGAGCAGCCGCCAGACCGGGAGCCCGGCGACGGCGGCCCTGGCGTGCAGCACGGCCATCGACGTCGCCACGATCGCGTTGCCGCCGAGCCGCGCCTTGTTCGGCGTCCCGTCGAGGGCGATCAGCGCCGCGTCGACGGCGGCGGGATCGCCCGCATCCAGGCCGATGAGCGCCCGGGCGATCGGCCCGTCGACGTGGCCGACGGCGCGGCGCACGTCGAGGCCGCCGAACGGCGCGCCGCCGTCCCGCAGGTCGATCGCCTCGCCCGAACCGGTGGAGGCCCCGGCCGGCGCGATCGCGCGGCCGACGGCGGCGCCGCCCACGCCGACCTCGACCTCGACGGTCGGACGGCCCCGGGAATCCCAGACGCGGCGCCCGCGCACGGCGGTGATGGTCGTGTCGGTCACGGCAGGATCTCCTTCGCCCACTTGTCCCGGACCTGCGCCAGCCGCGAGACGCGGCCCGCGATCAGCGGCCGGGCGACGCGCCGGACGAGGTCGCGGTCGGCCTCCCCGGTGATGTACTCGACCGGCGACTTGCCATCGACGCGGGCGAGCGACAGGGCCGGCAGCAGCCGGGCCGCCCGCGCCTCCAGGCCCTCGGGCGGCTCCCAGGCCACGCCGGCGCGGTACGATTGCGCCAGCGCCTCGAAGCAGGCGAGGTAATCGGCCGCGTGCGCCCGCCGCCAGACGCCCTTGAGGAGCAGGTGGTTGAGGCAGAAGGCGAGGTCGAAGGCCGGCTCGCCGTACCAGGCGCATTCGGCGTCGAGCAGCACGGGTCCGTCCGGGCCGACGAGGATGTTCTTCGGGCTGACGTCGCCGTGCACCAGGGCGAGTCTGGTACCGAGGGTCGCCTGCGACAGGGCGAAGAGCTCGTCGGCGAGGTCGCCGTGCCGCTCCGCCGTCGCCTCGAGATAGGGTTCCAGGCGGATGGCGTGGAAGGTGTCGTCGTTCGCGAAACGGCGCGCCAGGTCGGGCGAGCCGGCGGTCGCCGCGTGGATCGCCGCGAGGGTCCGGCCGACCGCCGCGGCGAAGGCGGGATCGGCGCGGTCCTCGCGCAGTTCCTCCTTCCAGACCGGATGGGTGGCGGGATCGAGGTAGCTCATCGCGAACACCCCGAGTTCCGGGTCGTGCGCCAGGATCTCCGGGACGGCGCGCGGCACGGCGCGCCGAGCCTCGACGAACCAGCCCACCTCGCTCGCGTTGCGCGAGACCGGCGCGGTCCAGTCCCGCGCGACGCGCAGGCGCGCCAGCGCCTTCTTGACGACGAAGCTGCGTCCCCCGGCCTCGACCCGGAAGATGTCCGAGGCGACGCCGCCGGTGAGCGGCACGAGCCGCACCTTTGCGTCGGGCGTCACCAGCCCGGACCGGGCGAGGAATTCGTGGATCGCAGGATCGGCCACGGTCGATGACGCGGCAGTGTCGAAGCCTGTTTGACTTGCGGGGTCAGCACCAAGAGACACTTTCTGCTCCCACCCACCACCTCATCCTGAGGTGTCTGGCGATCAAAGATCGCACACGCAGTGAGCCCCGAAGGAGGCCTCCGGAGACCTCGGAGATTTCTGGAGGCCTCCTTCGAGGCTAGTCGATTTGCAATCGACTAACACCCCAGGACGAGGTCGTTGGTGGGATAAAATTTACCCGTTCGGCAGCGCCCGGGCGGGGAGGGAGCCCGGTGCTGGGTTCTTGCGGGCCGGATCCTTGCGAGTCGTGGCCCCGCCGGGGCGGCGGGCCCGGCGCGCCAGGACGGACAGGCCCTGCTGGAGCGCGATGAAGGCGAAGAGCAGCGCGCCGGTGGCGATCTTGGCCCACCAGCTCGACAGGGTGCCGTCGAAGGTGATGTAGGTGCCGATCAACGCCTGGATCATCACGCCGAGGAAGGTGCCGACCATCAGGCCCTGCCCGCCGGTGAGCAGTGTGCCTCCGATCACCACCGCCGCGATGGTGTCGAGCTCGACCCCGACCGCCGAGAGCGAGTAGCCCGACGAAGTGTAGAGCGAGAACACGATGCCGGAGAGCCCCGCGAGGGCGCTCGACAAGGTGTAGATCGCGATCGTCCGGGCGCCGACGCGCAGGCCCATCAGCCGGGCCGACACGCGGTTGCCGCCGAGCGCGTAGGCCGCGGTGCCGAACCGGGTCAGGTGCAGGAGGATGCCGCCGGCGACGAAGACGGCGAGCATGATACCGGCGACGATCGTGAGGCGTCCGCCGCCGGGCAGGCGCAGGCTCGCCTCGCTCACCGCGCCGTAGAGCGGCGCTGTGATCGGGATCGATTCCGTCGAGAGGAGGAAGCTCGCGCCGCGCGCCAGGAACATGCCGGCGAGCGTCACGATGAAGGGCGGGAGATCGAGGGCGGCGATGATCCACCCCATCGCCGCCCCGAAGGCGGCCGCGATCAGGAGCGCCAGGGCGAAGGCCGCGAGCGGCGGCAGGCCCCAGCGCTCGATGGCGAGGGCGAGGAAGACGCTCGTGAAGCCGATCACCGAGCCGATCGACAAATCGATGCCGCCCGAGACGATCACGATCGTCATGCCGACCGCGACGATGCCCAGGAAGGCGCTGTCGGTGAGGAGGTTGCCGGCGACCCGCGTCGACAGGAAGGCCGGGAACTGCGCGGCGCAGAGCGCGTAGGCCGCCGCGAAGACGAACGCGGTGACGAGGACCGGGAGGTAGCGGTTCACGACGCCCTCCGCCGGAACAGCAGCGACAGGCCGGCGAGCCGGGGCGACTGGACGAGGAGCACGGCGAGCACCACCACTGCCTTGACGAGGAGGTTCGTCTCCGAGGGCAGGCCCGAAAGCAGGATGCCGGTGTTCATCGCCTGGATGATGAAGGCGCCGAGCACCGCGAGCGGCACGCTGAACCGGCCGCCCAGCAGCGAGGTCCCGGCGATCACCACCGCGAGGATCGCGTCGAGCTCGAGCCACAGGCCGGCATTGTTGGCGTCCGCGCCCAGGATGTCGGCGGTGGTGACGAGGCCGGCGAGCGCGGCGCAGAACCCGCTCCAGACGTAGACCGCGAGCGTCGTCGTGCGCGTGCTCACCCCGGCGAGCGCGCTCGCCCGGGCATTGGCTCCCGTCGCCTCGATGAGGAGACCGAGCGCCGTGCCGCGCACGACCAGCACCGTGACGGCGAGGACGCTGAAGGTCAGGATGATGGGAGCGGGCAGGCCGAGCACCGCGCCGTTGCTGAAGGCGGCGAGGCCTTCGGCGCTGAAGGTGACGATGCGCCCTTCCGTGAGGAGCTGCGCGATGCCGCGTCCCGCCACCATCAGGATCAGCGTCGCGATGATCGGCTGGATGCCGAGCACCGCGACGAGGAGGCCGTTCCAGGCCCCGCACAGGATCCCGGCGCCGAGCGCCGCCGCGAGGACGACCGGCAGGGCGTGCGCGTCGGCGAGGCTCGCGGCGACGGCGCCCGCGATCGCCATGACGGCGCCGACCGACAAATCGATGCCGCGGGTCGCGACGACGAGGACCATGCCGATGGCGAGCAAGGCCACCGGCGCGCCGCGGTTGAACACGTCGATCAGGCTGCCGAACAGCCGTCCGCCCTGCATCCGCAGGTCGAAGAATTGCGGCGAGACGAGCCAGTCGACGACGAGGATCGCCGCGAAGGCGAGGAGCTGCGGGGCGCCGCGCCGGCCGAGATGGAGGGAGAGGGGGGGCATCGGTCAGGCGGCCTCCGCGGCCTCGTCGCCGGCGATCGCCTTCAGGATGGCGGTGACGTCGACGGCGCCGGCCTCGAGGGTGGCGATCTGGGTCCGGTCGCGCATCACCACGACCCGGTCGGCGTAAGTCACGATCTCCTCGAGCTCGGAGGAGATGACCACGAGGGACAGCCCCTCGTCGCAGAGGCGCCGGATCAGCCGGATGATCTCCGCATGCGCGCCGACATCGATGCCGCGGGTCGGCTCGTCGAGGATCAGCACCCGCGGCTCGGTGGCGAGCCAGCGGGCCAAGAGCGCCTTCTGCTGGTTGCCGCCCGAGAGCAGTCCGATCGGCCGTTCGGGATCGGGGGGGCGGATGTCGAGCATGGCGATGTAGCGGCGCGCCAGCGCCTCCTGCTCCCGCCGCGCGATCGGGCGGAACGGCCCCCGCCTCGCCTGGAGCGCCAGGACGATGTTCTCGCGCACGGTCAGCTCGGCGATGATCCCTTCCGTCTTGCGCTCCTCCGGGCAGTAGCCGAACCGGTGGCGGATCGCGTCGCGGGGGTTGCGCAGCCGCGCTGGGGCGCCGTCGATCCGGGCCTCCCCCGCCTCCGCGACCTCGGCGCCGAAGAGGAGGCGGGCGGTCTCGGTGCGGCCGGAGCCGAGGAGGCCCGCCAGCCCGACGACCTCGCCGCGCCGGAGCGTCAGGTCGAAGGGCGCGACGTAGCCGGGTTTCCCGAAATTCTCGAAGACTGCGACCGCGTCCCTCTCGCCGGCGCCGGCAGGGGGCCGGTCCGCATGGCCCGTCGCGGCGGTCGCCTCGCTGAGCTCTCGCCCGAGCATGGCCTCGATCAGCGTCATGCGCGGGAGGGCGGCGGTCGCCCAGGAGCCGACGAGCCGGCCGTTGCGGAGCACCGTGATCCGGTCGGTGACGGCGTAGACCTGGTCGAGGAAGTGCGTGACGAAGACGATGCCGAGACCCCGCGCGGCGAGGCGGCGCATCACACGGAACAGGATCTCGACCTCGTGCGCGTCGAGGCTCGCCGTCGGCTCGTCGAGGATCAGCACCCGGGCCGACAGGTCGACGGCGCGGGCGATGGCGACGAGGTGCTGCACCGCGACCGAGTGGTCGCCGAGGGGCGTCCCTGGGTCGATCCCGAGGTCGAACGCGGACAGCAGCGCGGTCGCGCGCCGGCGCATCTCGCCGTGGCGCACGAGGCCGAACCGGGTCGGCTCGCGGCCGAGGTAGAGGTTCTGCGCCACCGAGAGGTTCGGCAGCAGGTTCACCTCCTGGTAGACGGTGGCGATGCCGAGGGCCTGCGCCGCCTCGCCCGAGCGCGGCGCGATCGGCGTCCCGTCGAGTTCCACCGTCCCGGCATCGCGCGCGACGATGCCGGTGACCGTCTTGATGAGCGTCGACTTGCCGGCGCCGTTCTCGCCGAGCAGCGCGTGGATCTCGCCCGCCCTCAGCGTCAGGTCGACGCCCGACAGGGCGAGGAAACCCGCGAAGCTCTTCGTGAGGCCGCGGACCGCGAGGAGCGGTGCGGCCTCGTCCTGCCTCGAGGACATGCGGTCGTCTTCCGGGACGCGCGGCGTCAGTAGCCGAGACCCTTCTTCGACTCGTAGACCGCCTGCGGGTCGTCGGCCGGAGTGAAGAGCTTCGATTCCGTCTGGATCCACTTCGGCGGGACGGTGCCCTTGGTCTTGTAGGCCATGACGGCGTCGAGGGCCGGGCCGGCCATGTTCGGGGTCAGCTCGACGCTGGCATTCGCCTCGCCGGCCATCATCGCCTTGAAGATGTCGGGCACGCCGTCGATCGAGACGGTGAGAATGTCCTTGCCCGGCTTCAGGCCGGCTTCCTTCATGGCCTGGATCGCGCCGACCATCATGTCGTCGTTGTGGGCATAGACGGCGCAGATCGATTGGCCGCCGCCCTCGGCCTTGATGAAGCTCTCCATCACCTCCTTGCCCTTCGAGCGGGTGAAGTCGCCGGTCTGGCTGCGCACGACCTTGATGGTCGGGGTCGCGGCGATGCCCTGCTCGAAACCCTTCTTGCGGTTGGTGGCGACGCTCGCCCCGACGGTGCCCTGCAACTCGACGACGTTGCACGGCTTCGAGCCCACGGTCTTGGCCAGCCACTCGCCCGCGACCTTGCCCTCGTGGACGCTGTCGGAGGTGACCGCCGTGAGGAAGAGGTCCTTGGCCGAGGAGTCGATGTCGCGGTCGAGGAGCACGACCGGGATCTTCGCCTCGCGCGCCTCCTTCAGGACCGCGTCCCAGCCCGTCGCCACCACCGGTGCCAGGAAGATCGCGTCGACGCCCTGCGCCACGAAGGACCGGATCGCCTTGATCTGGTTCTCCTGCTTCTGCTGCGCGTCGGCGATCTTCAGGGTGACGCCGCGCTTCTGCGCCTCCGACTTGGTGACGGAGGTCTCGGCGGCGCGCCAGCCCGATTCCGAGCCGATCTGCGAGAACCCCACCGTCAGGCCGGCCGCCGACGCAGCCGGCGCGGCGAGGCCCGTCAGCAGCGTGGCGGCGAGAAGAAGGCGATGCGTCCTGCGAAGGCCATGCGTCCGGGCACCGGGCATGAGGCGTCTCCCTGAAGTCCTTGTCGTGGCGCATCTGCGTGCGTCGGCCGAGCATGAAACAGCCGCGATGCCGACGCAATAGTCATATTGTAAGATTTTTTCTCCGCCGCGCGGGTCGGGCGCTGACCAGCCAGCCGCGGGGTCTGCGGGTTCGCTGAGAGCTTGATCGATC
This sequence comes from Methylobacterium sp. 174MFSha1.1, assembly GCF_900116815.1. Taxonomy (NCBI): domain Bacteria; kingdom Pseudomonadati; phylum Pseudomonadota; class Alphaproteobacteria; order Hyphomicrobiales; family Methylobacteriaceae; genus Methylobacterium; species Methylobacterium sp. 174MFSha1.1. The sequence goes on from NZ_FPCB01000011.1 coordinate 70,839, forward strand.
GAAGCCCACAGAGTTGACACCCTGAGTGTCATTCCGGGGCCGCGCAGCGGAGCCCGGAATCCAGAACCTCAGGTGTTGGAGAACGAAGCGGAACGCCCTCTGCTTGATTCGGAGCGATCCGCGGCTCTGGATTCCGGGCTCTGCTGCGCAGCCCCGGAATGACCCGGAGGGTTGTCGACTCCGGTGCTACGATCAGACAGACTCCCGGAAGCCGGAGCCCGCGGGGAAACCCGGAGCCGTTCGGTTCACCGGACGACCAGGCGACCGGCGGGCCGCCCGGAGCGATGCGATCAGAACAGCTCGATCATCGGCGCCTCGGGCGCCGTGAAGGCCGCCCCGACGGTGCTCGCATCCGTCTGGCGCTGGACCTGGGTGACGTAGCGCGCCCGCACCGCCTGGAGCAGGCGGTCCGGGTCGATCTGGACCGATGGCCCGGAGCCGTCCAGGGTGGAGCGGAGGTCGGCGAGAAGGCCGTGCAGCATCCGCACCGATTCGCCCACCGCCTCGATCTGCTGGCGGACCACGTCCTGGAACTGGATCTGGCCGAACACGGTGAGCACCTGGTCGCCGACCCGGCCGCTCAGCGCCTCGATCTCGCCGAACTCGGTCTCCGCCATGCCGGTGATGGCCCGGGTGGTGTCTCCCACGATCCCGTCGAGGTCGCTCATCATGGTCCGGATGCGCGCCTCCTCCGCCCGGGTCCGCTCGGTGCCGCGGACCGCCACCACGACATCGTCCACGGTCTGCTGCACCGTCGCGACCCGGCGCCTCGCCTCGGCGATCGCCTCCTGGGAGCCCTGGGCCAGGGCCTGGAGCTCCCGGGCGATGACCTGGAAGCCGGCACCGTGGCTGCCGGCGCGGCTCGCCTCGATGTTGGCGTTGAGCGCGAGCATCCGCGTGGCGGTGCCGATCTTCTCCAGCCCCGCCGTCAGCGTGTCGAGGCTGTGCATCTGCTCGCCGACCCCGCCGATGGCGGCGAGCTCGCCGCGCGTGCCCTCGAGGCGATCGAGCAGGTAGGCGTTGAGCCTCTCCGCGAGGCCGTGCAGGGCCGCCTCGCTGTCGCCGGCGAGGCCCACCATCCGCCCGCGGGTGCGCGTGACGCAGGCGGCGCTCCGGCTCTGGGCCGCGTCGAGGGACTGGAGCGCCGCGATGATGTCGGCGGCGGCGGTCTCGGTCTGGGTGACGATGCTGCGCAGGTGCTGCTCGGTCACGCTGAAGAACGGGTCGAGCTGCGCGAGGGTGCCGGCGGCCTCGGCCGCGGCGGGGACCGGCCCCGTCCCGGCGACGGGACCCACCGACGGCGCGGTACCCGTCGGCGGACCGAGCGAGGCGGAAGGCGGGAGGCCGGCGGCCGGCATCGCCCCCGCCTTGCGCTGCAGGAACCGGACGGCGAGGCCGCCGCAGCCCGCATAGGCCCCGCCCAGGATCAGCGACGAGGGCTGGACCACGCCGAGGATCCAGAGGGCGGCGCCGACCGTGACGCCCGCGCCGGCGCCCAGCAGCAGCGCCGTCAGGTCGGACCGGGCGGGAGCGGGGAAAACTGCGATCTGCATCGGGCACGACCCGCTGGAGAGAGGAATCTGGCGCGTCAGCCCGGGGGGCCGGTCCGAGCATGCGGAGGGCGAGGCCGCCGGATGGGGCGGCCCGGCGGAGGGTTCAGGCCGCGCGGGGCTGGACCGCCGGTGCGACCTGCCGGATGACCTGGAGCAGCTGCTCGGGCTGCACCGGCTTCACCAGCCAGCCGGTCGCGCCGGCCTTGCGGGCCTCGTCGCGCTTCTCCTGCTGCGATTCCGTCGTCAGCACCAGCATCGGCACGAAGCGGGTGGCGGCGAGCTTACGCAGCTCCCGGATCAGCTCGAGGCCGTTCATCCCCGGCATGTGGAAATCCGTGATGACGAGGCCGGGCGCGAGGCCCCCCTGCACCTTGGCGAGAGCCGCCTCGCCGGTGGCGGCCTGCTCCGCGGCGTAGCCCGAGCGGGCGAGGATGCCCGACATGCTCGACAGGATCGTCGGTGAGTCATCGACGAGCAGGATGGGATTCATGACAATCAACTCCTCTTCGATCCCCCGCCCGCCGCGCGCGTTCCGTCGGCGGGATCGAGGCACTGAGCCGTGATCCCGGCATCGCATCATCTCGAGCGCAAATTCCCCTGCGGAAAATTGCTCGAATAATCTCTTGTTTTTTGATTAACGCTCAGCTTTTATGATCTTGCTGATGACGTTATCGCAGAGTAATTCGAAATCTTCAACGGATCGTGTCCTGGGCTTGAATTCCTTCACGGGCTGCTGGCGCCCGAAGGCTTCGGCGAGCGCGACGTCGGGGCGGATGCCCGCGAGCACGCGCTCCCGGCCGAACTGGACGGCGAGGCGCTCCAGGATCTCGCGCTGCATGGTCACGCGCAGGTCGACCTGGACGGGCAGGATCGACAGGCCGTGCAGGCCGGCATTCAGCGTGGTGGCGACCCGGAAGAACGAGCGCGCGAACTGCCCGACGCCGTCGATCGCGAGGTGATGCAGGATCGTCGGCACGAGGACGTGGTGGGCGCTGGCCAGCGCGCTGACGAGCAGCGCGTCGGCGGTCGGCGCGGTGTCGATCAGGACGACCTGATAGGTCCCGGCCAGGGGCTCGAGCGCCGCCGCGAGGGCGAGGGGCGGAGCGGTGGCGGTGCCCTCGAAGGCCCGGTCCGCGGGCAGCACGTCGACATTCGGAGAGGCGGTCGCCCGGACGCCGTCGCGGAGCGACGCCCCGGCCCCGCGGAACACGTCGTGCACCGTCGTCTGGCCGGGCGCCGCCTTGACGCCGAAGCCGAGGCCGGCATGGCCCTGGCTATCGAGATCGACGACGAGCACCCGCCAGCCGCGGCCGCCGAGCGCCGTGGCGAGGTTCACCGTCGTCGTCGTCTTCGCCGTCCCGCCCTTGCGGTTCGAGACGGCGATCACCCGCGCGCTCATCCGGCCCGCTCTCCCCGCGGCAGGCTGCCGAGGCAGGCGGCCGCCACCGGATTGGCCGGGCGGCCGCGGATCGCCGGAGCCACCGCCATCAGCACCTGGAGGATGGCGGTGTGGGCCCGGTCGAGGCCGGCGACGTCGACCACCGGGTCCGCCATCCCGCGCAGGGCGTCGAGCAGCGGCTCGGATTCCTCGATCGGGCAGTGGCCGGTGAGCAGGAGGCAATCGTCGGTCAGGGCGAAGGGCATCAGACGAGGTCCGGCAGGTTGAGGATGAGGAGGACGCGGCCGTCGCCGAGGAGGGCGGTTCCCGAAAAACCCGGGAGGCCGGCGAGCAGACCCTCCAGCGGCCGCACGATCACCTCCATCCGCTCCCGGAAGCCGTCGACCACGATGCCGACGCGCTCGCGCCCGATCCGGACCACCAGCACCGCCTCCTCGTCCGGCGGTGCGTCCGCCGGCGGCAGGCCGAGGCTGTCGGCGAGCCGCACGAGCGGGATCACCGCGTCGCGCAGGACGAAGGTCTCGCGCTGCTTGATGCGGTGGATCTGGGAGCGCAGCACCCGCACGGTCTCGACGACCGATTCCATCGCCACGCCGAAATGCTGGCCGCGGACCATCACGGTGACGATGCGCGTCACCGTCATGGTGAGGGGCAGCTGCACGGTCACGCAGGTCCCGGTGCCGACCCGGCTGGTGAGCCAGACGTCGCCGCCGGCCTTGCGCACGGCGGAGCGGACCACGTCCATGCCGACGCCGCGGCCGGAGAGATCCGAGACCTGCTCCTTGGTCGAGAAGCCGGCCGCGAAGACGAGGTTGACGAGGTCCTCCGGTCCCATCTGCGCCGCCTGCTCAGGCGTGATCAGGCCGCTGCCCAGGGCCTTCTCGCGCACCCGCTCGGGATCGATGCCGCGCCCGTCGTCGGAGACCTCGATGATGACGTTGTCGTTCTCCTGGCGGGCGGTCAGGCGCAGGGTGCCGTGGTCGGGCTTGCCCGCCGCGCGCCGCGCCTCGGGCGTCTCGATGCCGTGGTCGAGGCAGTTGCGCACCATGTGGATGAGCGGGTCGGCCAGGCTCTCCAGCACGTTCTTGTCGGCCTCGGTGTCCTCGCCCTGGATGACGAGCGCCACCTCCTTGCCGAGCTTGCGCGAGATGTCCCGCACCAGCCGCGGGAAGCGCTGGAACACCTGGCTCACCGGCATCATGCGGATCGCCATCACGCCGACCTGAAGGCCCTGGGCGATCCGGTCGATGACGGCGTACTGCTCCTTGATCTCCCGCCCGAGCTGGCGCGAGCCCGAGACCTGCTCGACCCGCTCGGCGAGGTAGGCGAGGCCGTTCTTCGCCACCGTCAACTCGGCGACGAAGTTCATCAGCGCGTCCACCTTGCCCTGCTCCACCCGCAGCATCCGGGTGGGCCCGCGGCCGTCCTCGGCGGGCCTGGACTCCGCCGGTCCGCTCCCGGCCGGCTTGATCCCGACCGATCGGATTTCGGCCGGCTTGGACTCGCCCGGATCGGCAACGCCCGGCTTGGCGTCGCCCGGGCCGGCCTCCGGCAATCCGGTCGCGGGCCGGGCTCGTGGCGCGGGAGCCGGCGCGCCGGCCGCCAGGGCCTCCCGCAGGCGCAAGGCCCGCGACGCGTCGTGGCCGCCCTCGGCCAGCGCCCGCCGCAGTTGCGCCGCCCAGGCGGGATCGACGTGCGGCAGGCAGCGCTCGACGACGAGGCACACCGCCTCGAAGCGTCCCTCCGCGACGCCGGCATCGGCGGTGACGGCCAGGAGCTCGGCCTGGGCGGCCAGGATCTCCTCGGCGGCGGCGCGCAGGACGGAGGCCGGGGGCGGGGCGAGGGGCGCCTCAGCCCCCGCCGCGTCCGCCGGCACCGGCGCCGGTCCCTGCGCCGGGCCGGTGCCCCCGACCGCCTCGACGAGGCGCAGCAGCAGGCCAGCCTCTCCAGAGGTGGCGGTGGCGGCGATCCAGCGCAGGGCGCAGGCCTGGCGGCTGGCGGGACCGACGATCCGCAGGAGCGCGCCGGCCGCGGCGGCGAGACCGGCCCGGTCGCCGGCGGCGACGAGCCCCTGCGCCCGGGCGGCGAAGTCGCCGAATATCTCGGAATCGTCCTGTGCGCCCCCGAGGACGATCAGGTCCTCCGCCCGGATGCCGGCCACGCTCGACTGGTCGACGACGTAGCGCAGATGGTCGGCCAACGCCTCGGCGGAGGAGGCGGAGACCACCTCGAAGCGCAGGAGGCACACGAACGGATCGAACGCCTCGACCGGCGGGAAGGGCTCGCGCGGCATCGCGCGCACCATGACCAGCCCCGGCGATCCCGAGACGAGATGGGCCGGGTCGTCGCCGCGGTAGAAGCCGGCCTCGTCGGGCTCGTAGCTCCAGGCGGTGAGCGGCCCGATCCCGGCCGCGTACGCAGTGCGCAGGTCCTCCTCCGGCCAGGCGGCGAGCCAGGCCGGCGGCGGGGACGGCTCGGCCGCGGCCGCCGCTTGCGGGGCGGGCCCGCCGAGCCAGCGGCGCAAGCTCGCGACGCGGTCGGTCATCGCCCCCTCGGCATCCTCGGGCAGGCGCTCGCGGGCCTCGAGCGCGTCGATCCAGTGGCCGACGAGGTCGAGGCTGTCGAGGAGGCCGTCCACGACCTCCGGCGCGAGGGCGAGGGCGCCGGTCCGCACCTCGACCAAGAGGTCCTCCGCCGCGTGGACGAGGGCGGTGAGCGGCGCGACATCGAACAGGCCGGAGGTGCCCTTGAGGGTGTGCACCGCCCGGAAGACGTCGTTCAGGGCGTCGGCATCGGGCGACCGCTCGAGCTGCAGCATGCCGCTGCCGGCGATCTCGAGGCATTCCCGGGCCTCGGGAATGAACTGGGCGAGGAGGGCGTTCTTCACGATGCGGCTCCGGCCATCAGGCGGGCGGCGTCGGCCAGGATTTGCGGCTGGACCGGCTTGACGAGGTAGAGGTTGGCGCCCGCAGCAAAGGCGCGGGCCCGGTCGCGCTCCTGGCACTCCGTCGAGATCATCAGGGCGGGGACGGCGCGCAGCTCGGGCGTCGCGCGGCCCTGGCGCAGGAAGGCGTAGCCATCCATCTTGGGCATGTTCACGTCGACCACGAGCAGGTCGAAGCTGCGCTCGATCGCCTTCTCCAGGCCTTCGAAGCCGTTCACCGCCTCCTCGACCGTGAACCCCGCCTCTTCCAGGACATCGCGATAGTACATGCGGACGGTCGTGGCATCGTCCACGACAAGGACACGTGCCATCTCAGGCCTCCGCATCGAGGGGTTTCTGGTAGACGATCGCCTCCGGGAACTTGCGGATGGCGAACAGCGAGGAGATCCGGCTCATCGATTCCGAATGGCCGAGGCAGACGAAGCCGCCGGGATTGAGGGCGTCGAAGATCGTCTGCGCGGCGTCGCGGCGCGAGGCGTCGTCGAAGTAGATCAGCAGGTTGCGGCAGAACACGACGTCGAAGCCGCGGAACTGCCGGGTCGAGAGCGGGTCGGAGAGGTTGACGCGGGCAAACGAGATCGAGTCCCGGATGTCGGGGATCACCTCGTAGGCGCCGCGCACCCGCCGGGTGAACCGGGAGAGCGTGTCGCGGGGTACGTGCTGCACCGACCGGTCGCCGTAGAGGCCGCGCCGGGCCTGCTCGATCACGCCGGTATCGATGTCGGAGGCGACGATCTCGACGTCGTAGCGGTCGATGCCGGCCCAGTTGTCGAGCAGCTGGAAGGCGATCGAGTAGGGCTCCTCGCCGGTGGAGCAGGGCACCGACCAGATCCGCACCGGCTCGCCCGGCCGCTTGGTCCGGGCAATCTCGGGCAGGATCGAGCGGGTCAGGCAATGGAACTGGTATTCCTCGCGATAGAAATAGGTCTCGTTGACCGTCATCAGGTTGACGAGGGCCTGGAACTCGTCGCCGCTGGCCTGGAAGCGCAGCGTGTTGAAGTAATCGCGAAAGGCAATCTGCCCGATCGCGAGCATCCGTTCCTGCAAGCGCTTGTCGACGAAGTAGCGCTTGTTGTCGGCGAACATGATCCCGGTCTTGCGGTAGAAGAAGTCGCGAAAGCGCGTGAAGTCGCTCTCGGAGACCTGAGGCACGCGGGCGGCGGGCAGGGCGCTCATCGGCGGGCCGGTCAGGCGATGCGGCGCTTGGCGGCCTTGGCCGCGAAGCGCAGGAAGGGCTCGTCCGGGAACCGCGCGACCGCGGCGTCGATCGACGGGATCATCTCCGGCGTGCCGATCTCGGCCAGCACGTCGAGGCAGGCCGCGCAGACGTTCACGTGGGCATCGCGGGCGAGCGTGCGCAGGGCGAGCGCCGCCGCCTCCGGATGACGCAGGGACACCAGCACGTTGACGGCGAAGATGCGCCGGTCGCTGTCGGGATGGTCGAGTCCGCTCTCCAGCGCGCCGAGCACCGCGGCATCCATCGCCTGCAGCGTCTCGATGGCGGCGTTGCGCAGCCAGACATCCTCGCTGCCGAGCAGGGAAAACAGCGTCCCGACCGCCTCGTCCGTGCCGAGTCGCCCGAGGGCGGCGAGGATCGCCTCACGCACGCTGTTCTCGGGCTCGTGCGCGAGCCGCGCGGCGAGGATCCCGACGGCTTCCGGATCGAGACTCAAGCGGTGGGCGGCCTCGCGCCGCGCCGCCGCGGAGGCGGCATCGAGGGCGTCGCGCGGATCCTCGGGCGGTGCCTGCGGTGCGGGGAGGGGGGTGCGGCGAACGAGAGCCATGGGAACCTCAGGATACCCAGCGGACGAGCTGGGCCGGAATGGAGCGGGCCGCGAGGGTGAGCGTGGCGCCGCCGCGGCGGATGAGCTCGGCCGGCATGCCGAAGACGACGGCGCTCGATTCCGACTCGGCGATGGTGCGGCCGCCCGCTTCGCGCAGCTCGGCCATCGCGGCGGCGCCGTCGTCGCCCATGCCGGTGAGCTCGACCGCGACGAGGCTCTCGGGCGGCAGCACCGCCCGGGCGGAGCGGACCAGGCGATCGACGCTCGGGTGCCAGCGCAGCGACGGGTCGCTCGGCACGGAGGTGATCACGAGCCGGCCGAGCCGGCGCTCGACCACCACGTCGGCGTCGCCGCGGCCGATATAGACGTGGCCCGGGGCGAGCGGGACCGGGTCGGTGACCTCGCGGACCGTCAGGGCGCACATCCGGTCGAGGCGCTGGGCGAAGGAGCCGGTGAAGGAGCCCGGCATGTGCTGGGCGACGACCACCGGCCAGGGCAGGTCGGCCGGCAGCTCGGGCAGGATGTCCTCCAGGGTGCGCGGCCCGCCCGTCGAGACCCCGATCAGGATGCAGCCGTCCGGCCGCCCGGACTGACCCGCGCGGCGCCGCGGCGCCGGCGGGGGCTTGGCCTCGCGGGTGCGGCGCACGCGGTCGAGCAGGCCGCGGGCACGCCGCGGCCTGGCGCCGGCGGCGATGCGGACCTTCTCCACCATCTCGTCCCGGATGGTGCCGATGTTGAGCGAGACCGTGCCGCCGGGCTTCTCGACGTAGTCGACCGCCCCGAGCTGCATCGCCTCCAGCGTCACACCGGCGCTCTCGCTCGTCAGGGAGGAGATCATCACCACGGGGCGGGGCGCTTCGGCCATGATCTCGGCGAGGCAGGTCAGGCCGTCCATCTCCGGCATGTTGACGTCGAGGGTGACGACGTCGGGATTGAACGCGGCGACCTGCTCGAGTGCATCGCGCCCGTTGCGGGCCGTGCGCACCTCGGCAAAGCCGCTCTCCTCGAAGATCAGGCGCAGGTGTTTGCGCATCAGGGCGGAATCGTCGACGATCAGGAGCTTGGTCATCGGGCAAGGCTATCCATTGGCGTCCGGGCTCGGCCGCCGCGCCCTGAGAGCGCGGCGGCGTTTGACTGGGCGTCACAGGCGATGTCCGGCCGATCGCGTCGGGCCGGCGGCCCTCTGGCGATGCGGACATGGCGTCTTCCGGACTCGGGCGGAGCGGAGGCTCCGCCTTAAGCCCGGCTTCGCGTCACGCCGCGTCGCGCAGGTCGGCGACCTCGCGCCGGCTGAGCAGCCGGTCGACGTTCAACATCAGGATGATGCGCTTGGCGCCTGCGAGGTTGGCGATGCGCTCGACGGCGCTGTCCTCGTCCTGGGCGAGGTCCGGCGCCGGGGCGATCGCCGAGCGCGGAATCTTCAGGACCTCGGAGACCGAATCGACGATGAAGCCGGTGCGCACCGAATCGATCATGAACACCATGATCCGCTGGCGGTCGTTGCGCTCGGTGTCCGGCAGCTGGAAGCGGCGGCGCTGGTCCACCACCGGGAGCACGGCCCCGCGCAGGTTGACGACGCCCTCGATGAAGTGCGGCGTCCGCGGCACGTGGGTGAGCTGGTCGGGCACGCGCACGATCTCGTGCACGGCGTCGATCGGCACGCCGTATTCCTCGTCGGCGAGCCGGAAGATCACGAACTGCTCCTCCTCGTCGGCCGGGGCCGTCCCGCTCTCGCCGCGCGTGGTCCGCATCGTGTCTTCCTCGCCCGCCGGCATCCCGGCCGCGCCCTGGACCGCCAGGGACGCCGTGTTGAACAGCCGCTCGGCCGACAGGACCGAGACGAGGCGCCGCCCCTGGTCGATCCGGCAGATCGCCTCGATCTCGCGCAGGCCGCCCGAGCCCGAGAGCAGGTCCGGCAGCGGATCGACGAGGCTGCGGGCGACGCGCAGGACCTCCTTGACTGTGTCGGTCACGATCCCCACCGCCCCGGCGCCGCCGGCGCGGGACACCACCACGATGCGGCTCTGCTCGCTCAGGCCCGTCTCGGCGAGGCCGAACAGCCGCCGCAGGCTGACGAGCGGCAGGAGCCGGTCGCGCAGGGTGATCACCCCGACGAGGTGGGCCTCGGCGTTGGGCATCGTGCTCACGATCTCGGGGACCTGGACGATCTCCTGGACGTGCTCGATCGGCAGCGCGTATTCCTGGCCGGCGAGCCCGAACGACACGAGCTGGATCTCGTCGGAGGTCCCGCGCGCCTCGGCCTCCCCGCGCGAGCTGGAGAGCAGGCCGCCCTCGGCCAGGAATTCCGCCCGCGGCCGGGCCGTCGCGGCGCGGGCGGCGCCGCTGCGCTGCATCAGGCGGGCGGGGTCGATGATCATGATCATGCCGCCGCCGCGCCGGATCACCCCCGACAGCATGTCGGCATCGACGGTGCCGCCGAGGATCCCGGTCCCGTCGATCTCGGCCGGCTCGGCGGTGACGACGCTCGCCATCCGGTCGACGACGAAGCCGAAGGCCGTGCCCTGGCTGACGACGACGACGCGGGTGGCATCGTCGTAGGCGCGGTCGGGGAGCGCGAACAGGCGGCGCAGGCTGGCGACCGGCAGGACCGAGCCGCGCAGGTTGGCGAGCCCGGCGAGGCAGGCGGGGCTGAGCGGCACGTCGACCATCTCGGGCAGCCGGATGATCTCCTGCACCTCGGCGAGCGGCACCGCGTAGGTCTCGCGCTCGATGTGGAAGGTAACGAATTGCCGGACGGCCTGGCCGGCCCCGGCCGTGTCGGCCTCGGGCTCCGCCGCGTCGGGTTGGGCTGGGCTGGACATCGGATTCCCTCGATCCCGCCGGCGGTCCCGCGCGGACCGGCCGGTGGTCGCTGTGACGGGGGAGCCGCGGGACGGGCGCCTGGCACCCGTCCCGCGGCGCGGGAGCGGTCAGTCCTGGTTCTGCAGCTCGTCGGCGAGGGAGGCGATCTCCTCGATCGCGGCGGCGAGTTCCTCGGCGCCCTTCGACTGCTCGCGGCCAGCCTGCTGGGCCTCGACCGCCGATTGGCCCGCCTGCCGGGCGGCGGCGGCGATCTGCTCGACGCCGCGCTTGGCCTCCTCGACGTTCCGCATGATCATGTCGGAGCCCTGGAGGATCTGCCGGTTGCCGTCGAGCACAACCGCCATGTCGGCGGCACTGGTCTCGAGATCCTTGGTGATCGCCTTGTTCTTCTCGACTTCCGCCGCGGCGGCGGTGGAGATCTCCTCCAGGTCGCGGCGGACGAAGACGATCTGGTCCTGGATCGACTTGACGAGATCCTTGATCCGCTCGGCGTTCTCGGAGGAATCCCGGGCGAGGTTGCGGATGTCGGTCGACACCACCATGAAGCCCTTGCCGAACTCGCCGGCCCGGGCCGCCTCGATCGACCCGTTCACCGCCAGCATGTTGGTCTGGATCGCCACGGTGGTGATCGCGTCGACGATCTTGTCGATCTTCCGGCTCACCTGCTCGAGGCCGTTGATCTGCTCGCGGCTGCGGTTGGTCTCCTCGAGCGAGCGGGTGACCCCCTCGACGAGGCCGTCCACCGCCGCGCGGTTCTCCTGGAGCTGCGCGGTGATCGCGCTGCCGCGCTCCAGCGACGTGCGGGCGCGCTCCTGCGCCAGGGTGGCCCCCTTCTCGATCTGCACGATCGCGGCGGCGGATTGCTGGGAGGCCGCGGATTGCTGTTGCGCGCCGCGGTTGATCTGGTCGAGCGCGGTCATGATCTGGGCGGCCGCCCGGTTGATCTCCTCCACCGCCGAGGACAGCTCCTCGGCCGCGGAGGCGACTTCCTCGGCGCTCTTGCCGATGTCGGTCGCGTTCTTCAGCTCGTCGGCGAGCGTCGAGAGCTCGTTGGCGGCCTGCTCGCTCTGCTCGAGGGCGGTGGTCTGCTGGTCGACGGTCTTGAGCGATTCCTGGCAGGCGGAGGATTGCTCCTCGGCCGCGGCGGCGATCGCCTCGGAGCCCTTCTGCGCCTCGAGCGTCGCCTTCTCCGATTCGAGGGCCGCGCGCCGGATCGCCTCGCCGGCCTCCATGATCTCGACCATGGCGGCGCGCACGCTCTCGAGCTGCGCCGTGACCGTCCGGCCCTTCACCACCTCCTGGCGGGTGGCCTCCGCGGCGCGGTTGATGCCGTCGGCGATCACCTTCACGTCGCCCTGGATCTGGCCGATCAGCTCCTGGATCTCCCGCGCGCTCTTCTCGGAGGTCTCGGCCAGGGTGCGGACCTCGTCGGCGACCACCGCGAAGCCCTTGCCGTGCTGGCCGGCCCGCGCCGCCTCGATGGCGGCGTTGAGGGCGAGCAGGTTGGTCTGGTCGGCGATGCGGGCGACGGCGCGGACGATGTCGCCGATATTGGCGGCCTGCCGCTCGAGTTCCACGATGAGCTTGACCGACGACGCCTGGCGCTCGGCCGAGGTGCCGATCGACACGATGCTCGCGGCGATCTGCTGCGAGACCCCGCCGATCAGCGTCTGCAAGCCTGCGGTCTTCCGGCTCGAGGTCTCGGCCTCGCTGCGCGACGACGTGATCGCGTCCGAGATGCCCGTCACCGCGCGCTGCGACTGCTCGGCGGCGCTCGCCGCCTGCTGCGCGCCGGCGGCGATCTGCTCCATCGCCTTGCGCAGCTCCTCGGCGGCCGAGGAGGCCTCGGTGACGCAGCTGGCGAGCTCGGTGGTGGCCGCCGCGATGCGCTCGGCCGCCTTCTGCTGCTTGGCGTAGGTGCGGGCCTTGCGACGGTGCTCCTCGTTGAGGCGGCCGAGCTGGCCGAGGCTGCCCTGCTCGGTGCTGCGCGCGAGCGAACGCTGCCCGGCGGGGGCGGCTTTTTTGACGAGTGGCATAAAACTGTCCCCGAAGCGCATGGCCGAGCGTGGACGCCCCGGCGCCGATCGTGTTTCCGTAGCGGCGTCCTGCGGAGCGGACCCTGGGGAAGCTAGGATTTCCTGGTAAAAAATTCGTATTTCTACGTAGGATTTTTATCTTATATTTGGTTTTCACTAGGGAATGCGTGCTGAGTTTCAGTCTAGCATTCAAGTAAATACACGAATGTATAAAACATATCACACGTGATAACTCGAACGATGCCACGACCTTGCATTTCTGGAATATTGCAAAAATGTGACAAATTGTGACGGAATTGCTCGCAAAAACGACGGAATCAAAGTAAAATGATCCTTCCATTGGCCGACAAAAGATTATCGTCCATCACGTCCGGCCATTCGGGCCGGATGTCATTGACGAGCCGCGCCTTCGGTGCCTTCAGCCGTGCCGATCGCCGTTCAAGGATAGGAACGCCGGAGGACATCATCGATGCAAGTCATCGGGAATCTTGCCGCCGGTGCCTTGTCGCGCGGCCTGGCCGGTCCGTCCTTCAGGCTGGTATGTCGAGCAAGATCAGGGCTCGACGTTTCCCGGCGGAGCGCGACCGGTCGAGGTTCGTGACTGCAATTGGTTCTCCGTCCGGTGCACCCGCGGTGACCGCAGACCTTGCCGGAGACCGACGCCCGAGCCCGGCCCGGTCGCGGCGCGCCTTCGAGACGGCCGTTGCTCCGTGAGGATCAGGTCCCGTCACGCATCGGGTGCCCGTCGTGAGGCGTCCCCCGCACTCTCTCGTCCAGGGCTCTCTCCCACGCTGGCGGCTGTTGGGAGAAGGACATCTCCAGAAAATCCAGGAAGACGCGGATCCGCGGACTGAGGTGCCGTCTGCCATTATAAAGGGCGTAGATCGGGTCCGCGGCGCCGCTGTGGCGCTCAGGGAAGAGTTCGATCAGCCGGCCGGCGCGCAGGTCGTGGATGATGTGGAATTCCGCCAGCCGCACGATCCCGGCCCCGGAGCGGGCCATGGCCAGCAGCATCTGCCCGGTATTCGCCGCCACGCTCCCGGCCGGCTTGAGCCGCCGGGTCGCGCCGGCCGCGTCGCGCAGGCTCCAGATGCTCCAGGGGGCGGTCGAGGGAAAGTTGAGGCATTCGTGGCCCGCCAGATCCTCCGGGCGCCGCGGCGTTCCCCTCGCCGCGAGGTAGGCCGGCGAGGCGCAGACGATCCAGCGCGTGCTCGCGAACCGCCGGGCCACGAGGGAGGAATCGGCGAGTTCGCCGACATGGATCGCCACGTCGATGCCGCCGTCGAGCAGGTTGCCCGGCTCCATGCTGAGGACGAAGTCGAGCCGCAAGCCCGGATGCAGGCGGCGGAAGGCCGGGATCAGCGGCGCGAGCTGATGGGTCGCGAAGGTCGGCATCGAGCGGACGCGCAGCGTGCCCTGCGCCGCCCGGCCGCCGAGCACCGAGGCCTCCGCATCCTCCACCGCCTCGATCGCCCGCAGGGCCGCGGTGTAGAACGCCTCGCCCTCCGCCGTCAGCGTGACGGTGCGGGCGGCCCGGTTGAACAGCGTCACGCCGAGCCGGCTCTCCACGCGGCCGATCAGCTTGCTCACCGCCGAGGGCGTCATCGTCAGGCTGCGCGCCGCGGCCGAGAAGCCGCCATCCTCCACCGCCCGCACGAAGACCAGCATCTCGCCGAAGCGGTTCATGACGGTTCGCCTCCCGGATCCGCCTGTGAAGAGATTTCACATGTGGTTCGCAGTATGGGAAATGGATGCTCTTCCGGCAACGCGTTAGCCTCGGGCGTCGTCGGCACCGGGCGATCGATGCCCCGATGCCGGAATGAAGCGGCCACGCCATGGCCGATGGCTGTATGTTCGAGACCGCGATCACGCCACGCCGGCGGATCGGCCTCGCCACGGGAACGAGACGGAGCGCACCCGGATGTCCGGGCGACGTGTCCGACCAGGGAGGACGCCATGGGGAATCCGCGCGCGGAGACCATCGAGGCCGAGCCGCACCGTTACGACGCGATCATCGTCGGGGCCGGTTTCTCCGGCCTGTACCAGCTGCACCTGCTGCGCGACCGGCTCGGCCTGTCGGTGCGGGTGCTGGAGGCCGCCGCCGACATCGGCGGCACCTGGTACTGGAACCGCTATCCGGGCGCGCGCTGCGATTCCGAGAGCTATTATTACTCCTACTCGTTCTCGCGCGAGCTCGAGGACGAGTGGGAATGGACCGAGCGCTACCCCGAGCACGGCGAGATCCGCCGCTACCTCCACCACGTCGCCGAGCGCTTCTCCCTGCGGCGCGACATCCAGCTCGACACCCGCGTCGCCGGTGCGACCTACGACGAGGCCGGGAACCGCTGGACGGTGACGACCGAATCCGGCGAGCGTTTCGAGGCGCAGTACCTGATCACCGCCGTCGGCTGCCTGTCGAGCGCCAACGTGCCGGCCATCCCCGGCCTCGAGACGTTCTCGGGGGCCTGGTACCATACCGGCCGCTGGCCGCACGAGGGCGTCGACTTCTCGGGTCAGCGCGTCGGCCTGATCGGCACCGGCTCGACCGGCATCCAGGCGACGCCGGTCATCGCCGCCGAGGCGGCCCACCTCACGGTGTTCCAGCGCACCGCCAATTACAGCGTGCCGGCCCGCAACGGCCCGATGGACGACGAATTCAAGGCCTGGGTGCGCGCGAACGCGCCGGAGCTGCGCGAGAAGGCCCGCGCGACGCCGAACGGCCACCCGTTCGACTTCCACGACCGCTCCGCCTTCGACGTGTCGCCCCAGGAGCGGCAGGCGATCTACGAGACGGCCTGGGAGCGGGGGGGCTTGCGCTTCCGCGCCGTGTTCCGCGACATCATGCTCGACACGAAGGCCAACGAGACCGCCTCGGAGTTCATCCGGTCGAAGATCCACAGCATCGTCGAGGACCCGGAGACGGCGGAAGCGCTGACGCCGCGCGATCACCTGTTCGCGACCAAGCGCCCGCCGATCGACACCAACTACTTCGAGACCTTCAACCGCGAGAACGTCACCCTGGTCGACCTGAAGAAGGCGCCGATCGAGGCGATCGTGCCGGAGGGCGTGCGCACGGCGGATGCGACCTATCCGCTCGACGTCATCGTGTTCGCCACCGGCTTCGACGCCCTGACCGGCCCCTTGCTGAACCTGGACATCCGCGGCCGCGACGACATCCGGCTCAAGGACGTGTGGGCCGCGGGGCCGAAGAGCTATCTCGGGCTGCAGGTGCCGGGCTTCCCCAACCTCTTCACCATGACCGGGCCGGGCAGCCCCTCGGTGCTGACCAACATGCCGGTGGCAATCGAGCAGCACGCCGAGTGGATCGCCGACTGCATCGCGCATCTGCGCGAGCGCGGCCTCGACCGGATCGAGGCCAAGGCGGACGCGGCGGAATCCTGGGGCGAGGAGGTCAACCGGGCGGCCTCCGCGACGCTGCTGCCGATGGCGAGCAGCTCCTGGTACCTGGGCGCCAACGTGCCGGGCAAGCCGCGGGTGTTCATGCCCTATGCCGGCGGCATGGCGCATTATCGCGGCATCTGCGAGCGCGTCGCCGCCGAGGGCTACCAGGGCTTCGCCTTGCGCTGACGACGGTCCGCCGGGTGACGGTCTCAGCCGAAGGTTTCAGCTGAGCCTCGATTGACTCGCCTCCGGCCATGCCGGAGGATCGACGCACCACACATCAAGTAAACAATAAAAGACGCCGGCACAGGCCCAGGGCGAAAACGCCCGGGTTGCTAGATCAGGGACGGGAACCGGATGGGCAGGAACACGGTCAGCGGCCGCGCGCCATCGCGCCGGCAGGTGTTGGGCGGGCTGGCGGCGGGCGCCGCGATCACGGGGTTCCCGCATATCGCGGGCGCCCAGGCCAAGGCGATCCGGGTCGGGATGCCGACGATCCTGTCGGGACGGGTCGCGATCCTGGGCACGTCGAGCCGGGCCGCGGCGCAGCTCGCCTTCCGGCAGATCAACGAGGCCGGCGGCATCAACGGCCGCACCCTCGAGCTGATCGACCGCGATTCCAAGGGCCGGCCCGACGAGGCCGCCAAGGTGACCCGCGACCTCATCAACAACGACGGCTGCGAGATCATCATCGACGGCGAGGCCTCGTCCGGGGCCTTCGCGGTGCATGAAGTGATCCGCGACCTGCCGGTCCTGTGCCTGCACACCTGCTCGGAGACCTCCTCGCTCTCCGCCGACCCGAAGCTGCACGTCAAGACCGCCTTCCGCTGCGCCCGCCAGGGCATCCACGACGCGGTCGCGGGCGGCACCTACGCGGCGCGGATCGCGAAGGCGAAGGGGCTCAAGCGCTGGATGACGTGCTCGCCCGACTACGCCTATGGCCGCGACAACACCGCCGAGTTCCTCGAATTCGCCAAGATGTTCGAGCCCTCGATCGAGATTGTGGACCAGGTCTGGCCGAAGCTGTTCGCCCCGGACTACACCGAGAGCATCACCAAGATCCTGCAGACGAAGCCGCAGGCCGTGTACTCGGCGTTGTGGGGCGGCGACCTCGTGGCCTTCATCGAGCAGAGCAACCTCTACCGCCTGTTCAACAATGTCGCGATGTTCTCCGGCGGCCTCGGCGACCCGCCGGTGCTGACCGCGATCAAGCAGCTGCCGCCAGGGCTCAACACCGCCTACCGCTACAACCGCAACTACCCGGACAAGCCCGCCAACGCCGCCTTCGCCGACGCCTTCGCCAAGATCGCCGGCCACGAGCCGACCAACTGGGCCTGGCAGGTCTATCTCGGCTGCCTGTTCATCGCCGAGGCGCTCAAACGCACCAACGGCCGCACCGAGGGCACGGCGCTGGCCTCCGCGCTGAAGGGCATGGCAATACCCGCCCCTTTCGCGGTCGGCGACACGATCACCATGCGCGACAGCGACCACACCATCATCGGCTATCCCGTCGCCTGGGGCCGCACCGTGCCGAAGGCTCCCTTCGTCGAGGACTTTTCGGACGTCGACTGGGGCAAGATCGTCGAACTCGAGACGCAGTGGAAGAAGAGCAAGGGCTACGCCTGAGCTGGGCTTGAATTGGGCTGCCGAACTGAAACCCTCTCCGTCATCCCGGGGCCGCGAAAGCGGAACCCGGGATCCATAACCGCCGACGCTTCGGGATGAAGCGGACCCGTTCGGACTGAGCTTGCATCCTCGGCGGTTATGGATCCCGGGTTCTCGCCTTTCAGGCGAGCCCCGGGATGACCGGTGGGAGATGTGCCCCCAACCCCTCCGCACCCGGGGAGACACGCCTTGAACCTCGAGGCCCTCGTCGACTGCCTGTCCTCGGCATCCTGTGCGGTCACCCAGGTCTCGACTGGGTTGATCGTCGGGATGCTCCTGTTCCTCGTGACCTCGGGTTTGTCCCTGATCTTCGGGGTGCTCGGCATCATCAACTTCACCCACGGCGCCTTCTACATGATGGGCGCCTACTTCGCCTTCACCGCCTACGCGCTGACCGGGAGCTTCCTCGCCGCGATGGCGGCCGGGGCGATCGGGATCGGGGTGTTCGGGATGGCGTTCGAGCGGCTGGTGATGAGCCGGGTCTACGGCCGGGACATCCTGATGCAGCTCCTCGTCTGCTACGCGATGATCCTGATCCTCGATGACGGCGTAAAAATCCTCTACGGCGGCGAGTACCGCATGATGGGCATGCCCGACGTGTTCGCGCTGCCGCCGGTGGAGATCGCCGGCGGCTTCGTGCCGGGCTACTACCTGTTCATGGTCGGCGTCGCCCTCGCGGCGGGCCTCGTCCTCTGGCTCGGCATCAACCGGACGCGGCTCGGCAAGATCGTGCGCGCTCTTGCCATCAACCCGCAGATGGTCGGCGCCCTCGGCATCAACACCACGCTGCTCTATGCCGGGGTGTTCGGCCTCGGCAGCCTGCTCGCCGGGCTCGCGGGCGCGCTCGCGGCGCCGATCCGGACGCTCACCCCCGGCATGGGCGTCTCGATCCTGATCGAGAGCTTCATCGTCACGGTGATCGGCGGCATGGGATCGATCGCCGGCGCCTTCCTCGCTGCCCTGCTCATCGGCTTCACCCGCGCCTTCGGGGCGATCGGCTTTCCGCTCTTCGTCGACGGGCTGATGTTCGCCCTGATGGCCCTGGTCCTCGTCGTCAAGCCGAGCGGCCTGCTCGGCCGGGAGGCCGCCTGACATGCCCACCGGTCTCTCGCGACCCAGCCTCCTGCGCTCCGGTCTCCTGCGCGACCTCCTGGTCGCCGCCGCGGCCCTCGCCCTGTTTCTCGTCCTGCCGACGGTCTTCCCGGCCCCGGCTTTGCGCGACTTCCTGATCTACTTCTTCGCCTACGGGCTCCTGGCGATGTCGCTGAACCTGCTCGTCGGGCTCACCGGCCTGGTGTCGTTCGGGCACGCCGCCTATTTCGCCACCGGCGCCTACGCGTTCGGGATCCTGATGCAGACCGGCCGGGTCTCGATCCCGCTCGCCATGCTGGCGGCCATCGGCGGCACCGCCCTCGTCGCCCTCGTCATCGGGGCGATCTGCGTACGGCTGAAGGAGATCTACTTCTCCTTCATCACCCTCGCCTTCCAGATGTTCATCCACAGCGTGATCGTGACCTGGGTGAGCCTGACCGGCGGCGACCAGGGCCTGCGCGGCGGCATCCCGCGCCCACCGGTCCTCGGTCTCGACCTCAACGACGCCCGCGTGCTCTACGGCGCCTGCGCGGTGGTGTTCGTGCTCTGCATCCTGGCGATGCGGCAGGTGTCGCAATCGCCCTTCGGCTACACGCTGCGGATGATCCGCGACAACCCGGCCCGGGCGAACTTCCTCGGCGTCGACGTCACCGCGATAAAGCTCGGCATCTTCGTCTTCGCGGCGGCGATGGCGAGCGTCGGCGGGCTGATCCTCGCCCTGTTCGTCTCCGGCGCCTACCCGGAATTCGCGTTCTGGACGACCTCGGGCGAGGCGATCTTCATGATCATGCTCGGCGGCACGACGATCTTCCTCGGTCCCCTCGTCGGCACGCTGCTGCTCCAGACCCTCAACCACTTCGTGACGATCTACACCGAGCATCACGGCCTTGTGCTCGGCACCGTCATCCTCGTCATCGTGCTCGGCCTGCGCCGTGGCCTCGCCGACGTCGTCTACGACGGGCTGCGGGACCGCCGCGCCCGCCGGGCCGCGGCGCCCGCGCCCGCGCCCGATGGCTCCGCGCCCGTCCCGAACGGCGCCCTCGAGAGCAGGGGGGTGTGATGCTGCGCGTCGAGCACCTCTCGAAGTCGTTCGGCGGCGTGCGCGCCACCCGCGACGTCTCGATCGATTTCCCCTCCGGCTCGCTGACGGCGATCATCGGGCCGAACGGGGCCGGTAAGACCACCTTCTTCAACCTGATCTCCGGCCATGTCCGGCCGGACGAGGGGAAGGTGCTGTTCGACGGCGCCGACATCGTCGGATTGTCGAGCCTTCAGGTGGTGCGTCGCGGCATGGCGCGGGCCTTCCAGGTCGCCTCCCTGTTCCCGAGCCTGACGGTGCGCGAGGCGCTGACCGCCGCGGTGGTCTCTCACCGGCGCGGCTCGGCCAGAGTGTTCGCCCGCTTTCCCGTCGCGGCGGCCGGCCGAAGGGCGGACGAGATCATGGACCTCATGGGCCTCTCCCCGAAGGCGGAGGTCGTCTCGGCCAACCTCTCGCACGGCGACCAGAAGCTCCTCGACATCGGTCTCGCCCTGGCGATGGACCCGAAGATGCTGCTCCTCGACGAGCCCACCGCCGGCATGGGCCCGGAGGAGCGCTGGCGCATGATCGGCAAGGTCCACAGCCTGTGGCAGGTCACCGGCATGACCATGCTGTTCATCGAGCACGACATGGACATCGTCTTCAAGATCGCCCAGACGATCCACGTCCTCAAATACGGCGCGGTCCTGGCGCAGGGCACCCCGGACGAGATCCGGCGCAACAAGGACGTGATCGACGCCTATCTCGGCACCGATCACCGCCTGTCCGAGACGGTTGGGGAGGCGTGAGCATGACGACCCCGATGCTCGAGATCCGCGGCGCCGACGTCTATTACGGCGCCAGCCAGATCCTGTTCAACCTCGACCTCACCGTCGAGAAGGGCCAGACGATGGCTCTCCTCGGACGCAACGGTGCGGGCAAGAGCACCACCTTCAAGGCGATCGCCGGCCTCGTCCCGCCGCGGCGCGGCGAGGTTCGGCTTTCCGGCGAGACGGTCTCGGGCAGGGCGCCCTACCGCATCGCCCGGGCCGGCATCGGCTACGTACCGGAGGACCGGCAGGTCTTTCCCGAGCACAGCGTCGAGGACAACCTGATCGTCGCGGCGAAGCGCGGACGGCAGGGCGAGGCGTACTGGACCCTGACGCGCATCTACGAGGTCTTCCCGATCCTCGCCGGGATGCGCACCCGCCAGGCCGGGCGCCTCTCGGGCGGCGAGCAACAGATGCTCACCATCGCCCGCGCCCTGATGGGCAATCCCGACGTGCTGCTCCTCGATGAGCCGAGCGAGGGCCTGGCGCCGATCATCGTCCAGGCGATCGGCGGGCTGATCCGCACCCTGCGCGGGATGGGCGTCACGATCCTGCTCGCCGAGCAGAACATGCATTTCTGCCTCGACATCGCCACCCACGCGACGGTCGTCGACAAGGGGCAGGTCGTCTACCGCGCGCCGATCGCGGAGCTTCGCGGCAACACGGCGATCACGCAGCGCTACCTCGCGGTGTGAGCCGCGCGAGTTCGATCGAACGGGAGACCGACATGGAACGCAACGAGGGACGCGGCCGGGTCGCCCTGGTGACCGGCGGCGCGAGCGGGATCGGGCTGGCCGTCGCGGGCGTGCTGGCCGGGCGCGGCTGGCGGACGGTCATCTCCGACATCGACGCCGACCGCGCCCGCGAGGCGGCCGGACCGATCGGCGCCGAGGCGGTGCCCTTCGACGTGGTGGATGAGGCGGCGACCGAGGCGGCCTTCGCGGAGATCGAGGGACGGATCGGCCCCGTCGAGGCCCTCGTCGCCAATGCCGGGCTGATCCAGCCCGGGGGCCGGCCGGAGGACCTGCCGATGGCCGAGTTCGACCGCATCATCGCGGTCAACCTGCGCGGGGTCTACGTCTCGTGCCTCACCGCCGGGACCCGGATGGCGCAGCGCGGCCGCGGCGGCATCGTGATCACCGGCTCGGTCACCGCCTGGCGCACGGCGCCGCTCCACGCCTACGCGTCCTCGAAGGCGGCGGTGGTGCACATGGCAGCCTGCCTCGCCGCCGAATGGGGCCGCTCGGGCGTGCGGGTGAACGCCGTCTCGCCGGGCTACGTCGCGACGCCGCCGCTCCAGGCCGCGATCGACCGCGGCCAGCGCGACCCGCGCCTCCTCACCGAGGCGGCGGCCCTCGGCCGCCTCGTCGAGCCCGCCGAGATCGGTCACGGCGTAGCCTTCCTGCTCTCGGACGACGCGGCGGCCATCACCGGCATCAACCTGCCGGTCGATGCGGGCTGGCTCGCGGGCTCGCACCTCACGACCTATGGCGGCTTGCGCCCGGCCCGCTGAGGCGACCCGGCCCGCCGACCGGCAGGATGACGCGACAAGGACGACGCCATGACCGCTCCGACATCCTCGCCCTTCGACCTGACCGGCCGCCTGATCGCGATCACGGGCGCGGCCGGCGGCATCGGCAGCGCCACGGCACGGCTCTGCGCAGCGCAAGGGGCGAGGCTGGTGCTCGCCGACCGGCTCCCTGCCGAAGACATCCGCGACCGCGTCGGCGCCGACGTGGCCGGACGCGCCGCGATCCACAGCCTCGATACCGGCTGCCGGCAGGCCGTGACCGCGTTCGCCGCGGAGGTCGGCCCGGTCTACGGCCTGATCGACACCGCCGCCATCGCGCCCGCCGACGATTGGATGGCCGCGGACTGGGACGAGGCGCTCGACGCCGTCATCCGGGCGAACGTCAAGGGACCGATCAACCTCGCCCGCGCTTTCCTGCCCGGCATGGTCGCGGCCGGAGAAGGACGCATCGTCCTGTGCGGCTCGGTCGCCGGCTGGATGGGTGGGATCCGCTCCGGGCCGCACTACGCCTTCTCGAAAGGCGGCCTCCACGCCTTCGTGCGCTGGCTGTCGCGCCAGGGCGCGCCGCACGACGTGCTGGTGAACGGCATCGCGCCGGGCCCAGTCGAGACCGCGATGACCGTCGGCAAGGGCTACGACCCGCAGGCCTATCCGCTCCGGCGCATGGCGCGGCCGGACGAGATCGCCGCGACCGCGGTGTTCCTGTGCGGTGCCGGCGCCGGCTACGCGTCGGGAGCGATCTTCGACATCAACGGCGGGACGCATTTCCACTGAGTGGGAGAGGGTCCCTTCGGACCGTCGTCTCCCCGAGCGCACATCCCATCACAGGCGTCAAACCCATGCGACCTCCGGATCAGACGAGTCACCGCGATGTCTCCGGCGGCGCAGGGTCTGCATCCTACGGAGCAGGCACCCTTCCCGCGGGGATCCGGTCGCGGCTGGTGCCGGGCATCAACGGATTGACCGTCCACCTGCTGGAGGCGGGCTTCGAGACGGCCGACCGGCCCCTCGTGCTGCTGCTGCACGGCTTCCCGGAACTGGCCTATAGCTGGCGCAAGATCATGGTGCCGCTGGCGCAGGCCGGGTTCCACGTCGTCGCCGCCGATCAGCGCGGCTACGGAAGGACGACCGGCTGGGACCCGTCCTACGACGCCAGCACCCATCCCTTCGGCTTCCTGAACGTCGTCACCGACACGCTCGCGCTCGCCGCCGCCCTGGGGCGCGAGCAGGTCGCCTGCGTGGTCGGGCACGATGCCGGTTCGCCGGCCGCGGCGTGGTGCGCGCTCCTCCGGCCGGATGTCTTCCGCTCGGTCGTGATGATGAGCGCACCGTTCGCCGGACCGCCCACGCTTCCCCTGAGCGCCGAGGGGGCGGACCCTCTCTCGCCCGCGCAGAGCGACGACGCCCTCGACGCGGAGTTGGCCGCTCTGGCGCGCCCGCGCAAGTTCTACCAGCGCTGGTACAGGACGCGCGAGGCGAACGACGACCTTCTGCAGGCCCCCCAGGGGCTGCGGGATGTCTTGCGCGCCTACTATCACGCGAAGAGCGCCGACTGGGCCGAGAACGATCCCCATCCGCTCGCCTCGCGCTCGGCCGAGGATCTGGCGCGGCTTCCGACCTACTACGTGATGGACCGGGACCGGGGCATGGCCGCCACGGTCGCCCCCGAGATGCCGTCCGCGGATCAGGTCAGGTCCTGCGTGTGGCTGACGAATGCCGAGCTGGACGTGTACGTGACGGAGTATACCCGAACCGGTTTTCAGGGCGGCTTGCAGGGCTATCGCCGCTACGTCGACCCGGACTGCGTGGCCGACCTTTGCCCCTTCGCCGGCCGCACCATCGACGTGCCGGCCTGCTTCATCTCGGGCAAGAGCGATTGGGGCGTCTACCAGATCCCGGGCGCGGTCGAGGCCATGCGGAACCACGCCTGCACGCAGATGACCGGGTTCCATCTCGTCGACGGGGCCGGGCACTGGGTCCAGCAGGAGCAGCCGGAGCAGGTCGCCCGGCTGCTCACGGCGTTCATCCGCGACAACGCCTAGGTATCCTCCTTCCGGCGCCGCAGGTCGGCGCCGGAGGGCCGGCGCGACGCTACAGCAGGTCCCGCACCCGCGCGGCAATCCGCGGTCCGCTGAGGCCCAAAGCCTCGCGCAGCTCCGGCGTCGGGCCGATCGGCGGATAGGCGTCCTCGATGCCGATGCGCAGCACCGGAAAGGCGTGGCCGCGCTCCAGCACCTCGAGCACCGCCGCGCCGAGGCCGCCGATCACGCTGTGCTCCTCCACCACCACCATCGCGCGCACGTGGTCCGCCGCCGCCAGGATCGCCTCGCGGTCGATCGGCTTGACCGTGTGCATGTTCAGGACCTCCGCGGCGATCCCCTCCGCCCGGAGCAGGTCGGCGGCGAGCAGGGCCTCCATGACCATCGCGCCGTGGGCGACGAGGCAGACGTCGCGCCCCTCGGTCAGGCGGGCCGCGCGCCCGATCGCGAACGGGTCGCCGGGCCGGGTGACCACGTGCTCGGGCCCGCGGCCGAGCCGCAGGTAGATCGGCGTTCCCGCCGGATGCTCGGCCGCCGCCTGGAGCGCGTGGTCGAGCTCGACAGGGTCGGAGGGCGCCACCACGACCATGTTCGGGATCGCCCGCATGATCGCGACGTCCTCGTAGGTCTGGTGGGTCGGGCCGCCGACGCCGTAGCTCAGGCCGCTGGCGAGGCCGCAGAGGATCACCTTCAGCTCGTTATAGGCGCAATCGACCTTCGCCTGCTCCACCGCCCGCAGGGTTAGGAAGGCGGCGTAGCCGCAGACGACCGGCAGCTTGCCGCAGGCGGCGAGCCCGGCCGCGACGCCGGTCAGGTTCTGCTCGGCGATGCCGACGTTGATCAGGCGGTCGGGATGGCGCTCCTTGAGCCCGGCGAGACCGGTCGCGTGCATCAGGTCGGCGGTGACGGCGACGGCGTCCGGCCGCCGGTCCAGGAGCGCCGTGACGCTCGCGCCGAACCGGGCGCGGATGTCGGCGCGCGGATGGGCGGCCCGGAAGACCGCGACGTGCTCGTGCAGCCGGTCGGGATGATCGAGCAGGCTCATCGCAGCACCTCCCGCAACTCGTCCTGAAGCGCCGCGTACTGGGCCGGCGAGACCGCGTCGGCGTGCCAGCTGCGGATGTCCTCCATGAAGGAGACGCCGCGGCCCTTGACGGTGTGGGCGATCACCACCCGGGGCCGTCCGCTGCCGCCGAAGCGCGGCACGTCGAGGAGCGGGACGAGGGTCGGCAGGTCGTGCCCGTCGGCCTCGACCACGTCCCAGCCGAAGCTCTGCCAGCGGTCGGCGAGGGGTTCGAGCGGCAGCACCTCGTCGGCCCGGCCATCGACGCAGAGGCCGTTGCGGTCGACGATGGCGACGAGGTTGTCGAGGCGGTGCTTGGGCGCGAAGGCCGCGGCCTCCCAGACCGAGCCCTCGTGCAGCTCGCCGTCGCCGAGCACCGCGTAGACGCGGTAGTCGCGCCCGTCGAGACGGCCCGCCAGCGCCATGCCGCAGGCATTCGATAGGCCGTGGCCGAGCGCCCCTTGCGAGGAATCGACGCCGGGTTGATACCGGCGCGACGGATGGGTCGCGAGCCTCGCCCCGACCTTCGTCTCGTATTCGGCGATCCAGGCCTCCGGGATGAAGCCGCGCCGGATCAGCGCCGAGTAGAGCGTCGGGGCGGCGTGGCCCTTGCCGAGCACGAAGCGGTCGCGGTCGGGCCAGTCGGGCCGGGCCGCGTCGACCCGCATGACCGCGAAGTAGAGGGCCGTGACGATCTCGGTGCAGGAGTAGCACGAGCCGAAATGTCCATTGCCCGCGGCCATGAACATGGCTGCGACGTCGAGGCGGTTGACCCGCGCCATCTCGCGCAGGGCGTCGAGGGAAAGCGCGGCAAAGCCGTTGTCGGGGAGGGCGCGCTCCATCACGCCGCGCCCCGCGCCGCCAGCTCCTCGACCCGCCGCATGCCGGCGGCGACGTCGTCCGCCGTGATCGGGAAGGGCAGGTTGGGGATGTGCGGCGCCGTCATCGTCAGGCGGGCGATGCCGTCGATCTCCTCGGGCGATGCGCCGTTCAGGCCGAGATCGGCGAGGCGGACCGGCAGGCCGATCCCGCGCAGGAAGCCGATCAGGTCGAGGATCTCGGAATCGGCGTGGCGCTCGACGGCGCGCTGGACCACCACCGCGTAGGCGACCTGCTCGCCATGCGGCGCGTCCCTGGTGCCCCGCGCCTTGACGAGGCCCCGCGTCATCGCGTGGGCGAGCGACAGCCCGCCATTCTCGAACCCGAGCCCGCTCATCAGGATGCAGGCCTCGACCGTGGCCTCGACATCCTCCGTGACCTCGTTCCGCTCGACCGCCGCGAGGGCCGCGGCGGCGTGGGCGCGCAAGGTGGCGTAGCCGGCCTCCGCGATGGCCGCGCCGGTCAGGAGCGGCCGGGTGCCGAACGGCGTCATCCCGGTGCCGGCGCGGCAGCCCCGCGCCTCGAACGCCTTGGTGATCGCGTCGCCGATGCCGGCGCGCAGGAACCGGGCCGGCGCCCGGGCGATCAGCGCGGTATCGACCACCACCGCGTCGGGGTTGCGGCTCATCCGGTCGACCGCCACCATGACGTGGCTGTCGTCGTAGACCGCGTAGGTGGCGCTGGTCGGCGCGTCGTTCGACGCGATGGTCGGGACCGTGACGACCGGCACGCGGAGCCGCTCGGCCACGCCCTTGCCGACGTCGAGGGCCTTGCCGCCGCCCGCCGCGACGACGAGGCCCGGGGCCTCGGCGCGCACCCCGTCCACGATCGCCTCGATCGCCGCGTAGGTGATCTCGCCCGAGAACGGCACGAGGCGCGCCGCGACGCCGGCCTCGCGCAGGCTCGCGGCGATCGGCTCGGCGACGATCCCGCGCACGCCCTCATCGACGATCACGCAGGCCGAGGCGGCGAGCGCCCGGGCGATGCCGCCGATGCCGTGGATGGCGCCCGGCCCCTGGTGGTAGCGCGGCGGCGCCCCGAAGATTCTCACGCTCATGATGGTGTCCCTACCCATTCCGCGGATCGAGGTCGTCGAGCGCGAAGGCGTCGCTCGGCGCCCCGAAGGCGCAGTAGCCGCCGTCGACCGGCACGGTGATCCCGGTGATGAAGCGTGCCCGGTCGGAGGCCAGGAACACCATCGCCTCGGCGATGTCCTCCGGCGCGCCGAGCCGGCCCATCGGCGTGCGGCGGCGGATGCGGGCGGGGTCGATGCGGCCGGCGGCGATCAGCCCCTCGGTGAGGGGCGTCAGGATGTAGCCCGGGGCGACCGCGTTGACCCGGACGTTGTGCGGGCCCCACTCGCAGCCGAGGACCCGGGTGAGCATGCCGATGCCGGCCTTGGCGGCGCTGTAGGCGGTGCGCACCGGGAGGCCGAGGACGCCCGCGATCGAGTTGAGGTTGAGGATCACCCCGCCGCCCTGGCGGATCATCGCGGGGGCGACCGTCTTCGAGACGAGGTAGGTGCCGGTGAGGTGGACGTCGATGAGGCGCTGCCAGTGGGAGAGCGGCTGCTCGACCGTCGGCACGAAGCTGTCGGGCACCCCGGCATTGTTGACCAGGATGTCGATCCGCCCGAAGCGCGCGAGCGCCGCCTCGACCATCGCCGACACCTCGTCCTCCTTCGACACGTCGCCGCCGACGGCGCCGTGGCCCTCGCCGAGGCCGCGCGCCGCCGCCTCGGCCGCTTCCAGGCGCAGGTCGTTGACGACGATCCGCGCGCCCTCCCGGGCGAAGGCCGTGGCGGTGGCGAGGCCGAGCCCGCTGCCGGCGCCGGTGACGAGCGCGACCTTGTCCTTGAGCAGCATCCTTCGCCCTCTCGAATCCGGGGTGTCTCGGGTCGGCCTCACAGGCCGAGATAGGTGGCCCTGAGGTGATCGTCCTCGATCAGGGCCCGGCCGGTGCCGGAGAGCGTGACGCGGCCGTTCTCCAAGACGTAGCCGCGGTCGGCCATAGATAGGACCTGGAACACGTTCTGCTCGATGATGAGGATCGGAATCGCGAGCTGGCGCACGGCGCGGATCGCCTCGAACAGGCGGTCGACCATGATCGGCGCCAGGCCGAGGGAGGGCTCGTCGAGGGCCAGCACCCGCGGGCGGGCCATCAGGGCGCGACCCACCGCCAGCATCTGCTGCTGCCCGCCCGAGAGCGTCGAGGCGGCCTTGTCGCGCCGCTCGGCGAGGATCGGGAACAGCGCGAAGACCTCCTCGATGGTCGTGCGCCAGCGCGCATAGGCGCGGGGATTGTGGGCGCCGACCATCAGGTTCTCCCGGATCGACATGCCGAGGAAGAGCTGCTTGCCCTCCGGCGACTGGACGAAGCCGGCCTCCGCCACCCGGTGGGGCGCCAGGCCGTCGATGCGCTCGCCGAAGAGCGAGACCGCGCCGCCCCGCGCCCGGACGAGCCCCGAGACCGTGCGCAGCAGCGTGGTCTTGCCGGCGCCGTTCGCCCCGATCAGGGCGACGATCTCGCCCGGGTCGATCCGGAGCGAGACGCCGTCGAGGACCTGGACGTCGCCGTAGCCCGCCCGGAGATCGGTCGCCTCAAGCGCGGGCTGCTGCATATTGCTCCCCGAAATAGGCCTTCAGCACCTCGGGCTGGTTGACGACGTCCCGCGGTGCCCCGTCGGCGATCAGCCGGCCGGATTCCATCACGATCACCCGCTCGCTCAGCGCCATGATGACCTTCATCACGTGCTCGACGATCAGGATGGTGACGCCGCGGTCGCGGATGCGGCGCACCAGAGCCACCATCTCCTGCCCCTCGGCGGGGGTCGCGCCGGCCACGACCTCGTCCATCAGGAGCAGGACCGGCTCGGTCGAGAGCGCCCGGCCGAGTTCGAGCTTGCGCCGGTCGAAGGCGGTGAGGTGCTGCACCTCGGTGTCGGCCTGCCGGCCCATGCCGAGGAAGTCGGCGATCGCCTCGGCCTTGTCCCGGATGGCGCTTGCGTCGCGCGAGCGGGCGAAGCCCCCGACCATCAGGTTCTCGACCACGGTGAGGTCGGCGAAGGGCTTCGAGAGCTGGAAGGTCCGGGCGATGCCGGCCCGGCAGATGGTCCAGGGCCGCGCCCCGGCGATGTTCCGGCCCCGAAACAGGATCTCGCCGGAATCGGGCCGGGTGTAGCCGGCGATCATGTTGAAGGCGGTGGTCTTGCCGGCGCCGTTGGGGCCGAGCAGCGCCAGGATCTCGCCGGCCTCGAGCCGGAACGACAGGTCGCCGACCGCCTGGAGACCGCCGAAGCGCTTGGCGATCCCGCGCACGTCGAGGAGGGGGCTCATCGCCGGCCTCCCCGGCCGAGGAGGCCGAGTCGGGCAAGCAGCGACCGCAGGGGCGCGATGAGGCCCTTCGGCAGGTAGAGGACCGCCAGCATCAGGATGATCCCGTAGACGACGATGTGGAGGCCGAGCAGCGAGCCGCCGAGATGGCCCCGGGTGATCTCGGCCAGCGGCGCGAGCAGGATCGCGCCGAGGAGCGGCCCGAACACCGTGCCCTGGCCGCCGATGATGCTCATCAGCGCCATGTCGATCGACAGATCGACGCCGATCAGCCGCTCGGCATTCACGTAGCGGAAGAACTGGGCGTAGAAGCCGCCGCCGATGCCGGTCATGAAGGCGCTGATCGCCAGCGCGACGAGCTGGTAGCGGGCCGGGCTGATGCCGAGGCTCTCCGCCGCGTCGCGGTCGCCCCGGATCGCCTTGAGGTAGAAGCCGAGCTTCGAGCGCTCGAGCCACCAGGTCGCCGTGAGCGCCCCGGCGAGCAAGCCGACGATCACCCAGTAATACGGCGCCTTGGCGTTGAACTGGAGCGCTGCCAGACTCTCGCCGCGCAGCGGCACGGTGAGGCCCGCCGCCCCGTTGAGCGGGATCCCCAGCACCGTGTCGGTGTTCTCCACCCAGATCCGGATCATCTCCGCGAAGGCGATCGTGGTCAGGGCGAAGTAGGGGCCGCGCAGCCGGAAGGTCGGGTAGCCGACCACCACCGAGAGCAGGGCCGCCAGCAGCCCGCCCACCGGCATCCCGAGCCAGGGCGACAGGCCGAGCCCGGTGAACATGAGCACCGTGGCGTAGCCGCCGACGCCGGCGAACATCGCGTGCCCGATCGACAGCTGGCCGACATAGCCGCAGACGAAGTTCCACGCGGTCGCCATGTAGGCGAAGAACAGCACGACGATGCAGGAATGCAGCAGGTAGGAATCTGTGACGACGAGGGGCAGCGCCATCGCGGCGAGGGTCATCAGGGCGATGAGCCCGAGCGTGCCGAAGCCGGTGCCCGCGTCGCGCGGGCGGCGGCCCGGTGCGGCGGGAAGGCTCGGGGCCCGGATCTCGTCGGGACGGGGCACGGCGGGGCTCCTCAGCCGGTCGGGGCGGGCGGTGGTCATCAGGCGCGCCCCATCAGGCCGCTCGGCCGCACGAGGAGGATGAGGATGAACAGGCCGAGCGACAGGATCGCCGCCGAGGTCGCCGGGACGAATTGCGAGGCCAGTGCCTCGAACACCCCGATGACGAGGCCGCCGACGATCGAGCCCGGGATGCTGCCGATGCCGCCGAGCACCACGACGATGAACGAGCGGATGCCGAAGCTCAGCCCGACCTGCGGGGTGATCGGGATGAAGGTCGCGAGCAGCGAGCCGAACAGGCCGAGCAGGGCCGCG
This sequence comes from Methylobacterium sp. 174MFSha1.1, assembly GCF_900116815.1. NCBI lineage: Bacteria > Pseudomonadati > Pseudomonadota > Alphaproteobacteria > Hyphomicrobiales > Methylobacteriaceae > Methylobacterium > Methylobacterium sp. 174MFSha1.1. The sequence goes on from NZ_FPCB01000011.1 coordinate 101,605, forward strand.
CCGATGCCGAAGGTCACAGCATAGATCATCGGCACGTCGATCCCCGACAGGGCGGCGGCGTCGCGATTCTGGGCGGTGGCCCGGATCGCCCGGCCGAGCCGCGTCGAGCGCAGCCACAGCGACAGGAGCACCGCCGCGAGGATCGCCGCCAGGAAGGCGATCAGCCGCTGCATGTTGACGGGGATCGGCCCGAGCATCAGCGGCGCCAGGACGAGGCTCGTCGAGGCCGAGCGCACGTCGGGCCCGAAGGCCATCAGCGCCAGGTTGTCGATGACGAGGTAGACGCCGGCGGTGAGGAGGAGCGCGCTCAGGGGCTCGACCACGAGTGCGCTCTCGCGCCGGATCAGCGGCGCGATGACGACGCTCTGGATCAGGAAGCCGACCGCGAACAGCAGCGGCACCGTCACGACCACGCTGGCATAGGGATCGATGCCGGCGAGCGCCTGGAGCCAGAACGCGGCGTAGAGCGCCAGCATCAGCAGCGAGCCGTGGGCGAAGTTGACGACGCGCATCACCCCGAAGATCAGGCTGAGGCCGAGCGCGACGCCGCCGTAGATGCCGCCGATGAGGAGGCCGTTGACGAGCGCGAAGGAGAGGATCAGCGGGTCCATCGGATGTCCGTTGCGGCCGTGCCTGCCGGAGGCGGCGGCGCGGGGCGCGCCGCCGTCCGGGACGACCGGAATGACCGGGAGGGCGGGGCCAAAAACCCCGCCGCGGCGTCAGGAGCGGGCGCCGAAGGCCGGCACCGGCCAGGCGGGCTTGGTGTCGGGCGAGCGGCTCTCGGCCGGCCACACCGTGCGGCGCTGGCCGTTCAGGTTCTGCGAGATCGCCCCATGCGCGAAGGTGTTCTGGCCCTGCTCGTCGAACTTGATGCGCTGGTAGCCGGCATAGAGGGCCGGGCCCGCGGTGATGTCGGTCGCCGCCACGGCGTCCCGCAGGGCCTGCCGGTCGGCGCTGCGAGCCCGCTCCAGGGCGTCCTTGATCACGTACATGACCGCGAAGCCCTGGGCCCCGTAGGCGCTCATGTCGTAGCCGAGCTGGGCCTTGAACTTCGCCTCGATGTCGGCGAACTCGGGCAGGCGCTCGCCCTGGAGGGCATCAACCTGGCGGTCCTCCTGCACGAAGTAGTAGGCGACGGCCTTGGGTGAGATCGCCTTGTAGAACGACGGATCCTCGGTGCCGCCGCCGACCGAGTGCACGCCGTAGGGCAGGTTGAGCTGCTGCTCGAGCATCTGGCGCGACAGGAGCAGGTGGTCGGGGGTGTAGAAGGCGGCGATCAGCGCGTCCGGCTTGGCGGCGCGGATCTTGAGGAGCTGGGCCGAGAAGTCGACTTGGTTGGGCGGCGCCGCCTCGTCGAGGACGAGGGTGTAGCCGCGCTCCTTGGCGAGCTTGCGCACGTTGGCGGCGTGCGAGCGGCCCCAATCCGACCCTTCGTAGAACATCGCCAGGGTCTTGGGGCCCTGGCCGGTCTCCTTCTTCAGGAGGTCGATGGCGTCGAGCTGCTCGCGCGCATCGTAGGTCGCCTTGTTGTTGATGCGGAACACGTACTTGAAGTTGCGCTCGGTGATCTCGTCCTTCACCGCCCCCATCACGATCCAGGGCGTCTTGTAGCGCTCGGCCACCTCGGTCGCCGGGAAGGTCACGGCGCTGTTGAAGGCACCGCTCATCACCGCGACGTTCTCGCGCTGGATCAGGCGCTCGGTTTCGGAGACGCCGATATCGGGCTTCGACTGCGAATCCGCGAAGACGAGCTTGAGCTTGGCGCCGTTGAGCGCCTTGATGCCGCCGGCTGCGTTGATCTGGTCGACGGCGATCTGCACGCCGGTGCGGGCCTGCTGGCCGATCGCCGCCGAGCCGCCGCTCAGCGGCAGGACCCAGCCGACCGGGACCTCGGTCTGGGCGCTGACAGTGGTAGCGAAGGCCGCGGCGGAGAGCGCGAGCGCCCCGCGCAGGGCCACGCGTCGCGAGAACGAGGTCGTCATCGGGCGTTTCCTCCAGTTCTGTCCGGGCCGCTTCTCGCGTCCTCTTGCGAACAGCTTCGAAGACGGGACGGGTGCTCCGCAAGGCGCGTTCTGGGCTGGTGGAAAGACCACCTGGACAGCCGTGCGAATCCCCGGGGCTGCTTCACGCTCCAGCGGCCCCGGCGAAGCGCGCCCGCAACGCCGTCTTCAGCACCTTGCCCATCGGGTTCTTCGGCAGTTCATCCAGGACGAGCCAGCGGCGCGGCCGGGCATAGTCGGCGAGGTGCGCGGCGCAGAACGCTGCAAGGGCGTCGGTGTCGAGCCCGCCGGGCTCGCGCGGCACCACGCAGGCTGCGACGTCCTCACCGAGCGCCGGGTGGGGCACGGCGATCACCGCGGCCTCGCGCACGCCGGGATGGCGGTAGAGCACCTCCTCGACCGCCACCGAGGCGACCTTCAGCCCGCCGCGGTTGATCACGTCCTTGCGCCGGTCGGTGAAGTATAAAAACCCCTCCGGATCGAGATGGCCGACATCGCCGGTGCGGATGCCCCCGAGCACGAAGGCCTCGGCGGTGGCGTCCGGATTGCGAAAATACCCCTTCGCGACCCCGGGTCCCCGGATCACGATCTCCCCGGTCTCGCCAGGACCGAGGGATCGTCCCGCCTCGTCGACGACGTCGATCGCGCAATGCGGCATGGCGCTGCCGATCGAGCCGAGCTTCGCCTCCATCATCGCCGGCTCGAGCCGGGTGCCGGCCGGCCCGCTCTCGGTCATGCCGTAGATCTGGACCTGTTCGACATGGGGCCATTGCACGGCGAGCCGGCGGATCACCTCGGGCGGCATCGCCGACCCGCCATAGCCGATCCGCCGCAGGCTCGAGACGTCGCTCGGGGCGCGGGCGAACTCCTCCATCAGGAAATGTACCACCGAGGGCACGCCGTGGTAGTAGGTCGTGCGTTCCGAGGCGATCAGCCGGAGGCGGCCGCGATTGTCGAGGGGCTCCTCCAGCACCAGGCCGGCGCCGGCGATCCAGCACGACATCGCGCCGAGATTGAGCGGCGAACTGGTGAAGAACGGCCAGCCGCCCTGGTAGAGGTCGCTCGCTCGCAGGCCCAGGGCCGCCCCGCAGGCGAGCCCGGCGCCCAGCATCGTCGCGTGGCTGTGCATCACCGCCTTCGACCGGGCGGTCGTGCCCGAGGTGAAGAGGAGGCAGCCCAGGCGGTCGGGGTCGAGCGCCTCCTCCGGCGCGGGCGCGTGCTCGGTGGCGAGCGGTTCGGGCCAGGCTTCCGTGTCTCCCTCGTCCCCGTCGATCGCGAGGAGGCGCGCCCCGGGGCTGAGGCGCGCGAGCCGCGAGGCTACGGCCTGCGTGCAGGCGATGGCGGCCGGCTCGGCGAGGGCGATGGCGTGCCCGAGCTCCTCGTCGGAGGCACGGGTGTTGAACGGCACCACCGCGGCACCGATCCGGAGGGCGCCCAGCGCTGTGAGCAGGCATTCCCGCCCCGCCTCGTTGCCGAGCAGCACGCCGATCCGGTCGCCGGCCCGCAGGCCGAGGGCGTGGAAGCCCGCCGCCACCGCATCCATCCGCTGCACGAGCTGGCCGTAGGTGAGCCGATCGCGCCAGCCGCCGATCGAGCGCGCCGAGAGCGCGATCCCCGGGCGCTCTTCCCGAGCCCGCCGCCGCAGGAGCTGCGGCACCGTGAGGGCGAGGATCTCGGCGGGATCTTCCATGGGACGGGCTGCCAGGCTTGCAGGACGGGACCGCGCCATCTCGCCCGCGGCGGGCGCGGGCCGTCAAAGCCCGGGTTGGTCTCGTCGGCGGACCAATGAGCGAATTGCGGCTGAAGCGTCCGTGGCCGCAGGTACGCAGACGTCACGGAATGGAGGCGGAGCGGTGCTGGCGATCGAGATGCGGATCGATGCCCATGGCGGGCCCGAGCGGTTCGTCCCGGCCGAGGTCGAGCTGCCGCCGCCCGGGCCCGGGCAGGTGCTGCTGCGCCAGACGGCCGTCGGGGTGAACTTCATCGACGTCTATCACCGCCGCGGGACCTTCCCGATCCCGGCCCTTCCGGGCGCCGTCGGCGTCGAGGCGGTCGGGACCGTCGCGGCGGCCGGGGCGGGGGTGTCCCTCCGGCCGGGCGAGCGGGTCGGCTATGCCGGGCCGCCGGTCGGGAGCTACGCCAGCGCCCGGCTGATCGACGCCGCGCGCCTGGTGCGGCTGCCGGACGCGGTGCCGGACGACGTCGCCGCCGCCCTGATGCTGAAGGGCATGACGGCCCACATGCTGTTCACCCGGGTCCGGCCGCTGCGGCCCGGCGACGTCGTACTGGTCCACGCGGCGGCCGGAGGGCTCGGCGTGCTGCTGACGCAATGGGCCCGGGCCGCGGGCGCCCGGGTCATCGGCACGGTCGGATCGGAGGCGAAGGCCGAAACCGCCCGCGCCGCCGGCTGCGAGGCGACCATCCTCTACCGCCACCAGGACTTCGTCGCCGAGACGATGCGCCTGACCGGGGGCGAGGGCGTCGACGTCGTCTGCGAGGGCATCGGTGGCCGCGTGCTCGAACGGTCCCTCGACTGCCTCAAGGCCTTCGGGACCGCGATCAACTTAGGGCAGGCCGGCGAGGCGCTGGCCGCGATCGACTTGGCGCGGCTCGGGCCGCAGCGCTCGCTCAGCGTGAGCGTGCCGGGCGTGTTCGCGCATCTGCGCACGCTGCCGGACCTGCAGGGAGCCGCCGACACGATGTTCGCGATGGTGGGGCAGGGGGCCTTGCGGCCGGAGATCGGCCTTCGCGCGCCGTTGCGCGAGGCCGGATCCGTCCACCGCCGGCTCGAGGCCGGCGAGACCACCGGCGCCGCCGTGCTTCTGCCATGACGAAGCGTACCCTCGCCGAGGAGCCGCGGCTCGCCTCCCGCTCCCTCTTCCCGCACTGGCGCCCCGCGGTCGTGCGCCACTCGGACCTCGATCCGCACGGCCACGTCACCAACAGCGTCTTCGCCGCCTGGCTCGACGACGGGCGCTACGCCCTCCTGCGCGAGGTGCTGCGGCCGCTCCTGCCGCCCGACGACCTGCCGGCGCTCGCCTCGCTCACGGTGGATTACTCGCGGGAGATCAACTTCGGCGACGCACCCGAGATCGGGACCGCCGTGCTGCGGCTCGGGGCGCGGTCGATCGTCATGGGGCAGGGGCTGTTCGTCGGGAATTCCTGCGCGGCCAGCGCGCATTCGGTCACGGTCGTCATGGACGGCCGCACCCGCCGCGCCCGCCCGCTGACGGAGGCGGAGCGCACCGCCCTCAAGCGATTCGGGGGCCGGCCCGACTGACGGGGGCCCGCGATTGGTCTTGAGGCAGGGCCAGCCGCCGCCTTGCCGAGGCGGGCCCGGGCGGACGAACGTCGGGGCAACAGATCCTGGCAACAGATCCTGGCAACAGATCGGGGAGCGACGGGTGGACGCCTTCTTCACGGATGACGAGCGCGCGTTCCGGGCGGAGATCCGATCGGCGATCCGCGCAATGCTGCCGGCGGACCTCGCACGGAAGACCCGGGCCGGCATCCACCTGTCCCGCGAGGACATGGCGCGCTGGAACGCGCTCCTCGACGCGAACGGCTGGGCGGCGCATCACTGGCCCGAGGAGGCCGGCGGACCGGGCTGGACCCCGATCCAGCGCTTCATCTTCGAGGCCGAATGCGCGGCGGCCGACGCGCCGCCGCTCAGCGTGTTCGGCATCTACCTCGTCGGTCCGACGCTGCACGCCTTCGGGTCGGACGCACAGAAGGCGCGCTACCTGCCGCCGATCCGCTCAGGCGAGGAATTCTGGTGCCAGGGCTACTCGGAGCCCGAGGCCGGTTCCGACCTCGCCTCGGTCCGCACCACGGCGCGACGGGTCGAGGGCGGCTGGGTGATCAATGGCCAGAAGGCCTGGACCACGGAAGGACATTTCGCCGATTTGATGATCTGCCTTGCCCGCACCAACCGGGACGTGAAGCCCCAGGCCGGGCTGTCGCTGTTCATCGTCGACATGCGGGCGCCCGGGGTCGCGCTCACCCCGGTGATCACGATCGACGGCGGGCACAGCGTGAACACGGTGTTCCTCGACGACGTCCGGGTCGGCGACGACGCCCTGATCGGCGAGGTCGACCGGGGCTGGGGCTACGCCAAGTTCCTGCTCAACCACGAGCGCACCAACAACGCCCAGGTTCACCGCTCCCGCCGCGAATTCGAGCGCCTGAAGGTCCTCGCCGCGACATCCCGCACCGGGGTTCCGCCGGTCCTCGACGACCCCGCCTTCCGGCGCCGGTTCGCGGTCCTGGAGGCGAGCCTGTCCGGCCTCGAGGCGACGGTGCTGCGCGTCCTCGTCGACCAGACCGAGGGCCGCGAGCCAGGCCCCGAGGCGTCGATCGTCAAGGTGATCGGGTCGCAGTTGCAGCAGGCGATCAGCGAACTGGCGATGGAGGTGATCGGCGAGGACGCGCTGGAGCTGCCGGAGGCGGCTCGCGACGAGGAGGTCGCCGGCTGGACCGAGCGGCACCTCTTCCGCCGGGTCGTGACCATCTACGCGGGCGCGAACGAGATCCAAAAGATGATCATCGCCCGCTCCACCCTGGGCCTGCGCTGAGGCTGCCATGCGGCGATCCCCCGACCAACGCGACGACGACCGCCTGCTGCGCGAGGGCGCCCGACGATTTCTGGAAGAGACCTGCCCCTGGACGCCGCGCCCGCCCGACGAGGCGGCGCAGGACGAAGCGAGGCGCGCGATGGCGCAGCTCGGCTGGTTCGGGCTTGGCCTGCCGGAGGCGCTCGGCGGCGCCGGGGCGGATGCGCTGCAGGCCCTGGCGATCATCGAAGAGGCCGGGCGGGTGCTGCTGCGGCGCTCGCTCGCCGCGGACGTGCTGGTGGCGCCCCGCCTGATGCGCGCCGCGGGTGGGGCGCTGACCTCGCTCGCCCCGGGCCTCGCCGCCGGCACGGTGCGCTTCGCCCTCGTCCCGGAGGATCCGGGAACCGGGATCGGCGCCACCCGCACCGGTTCGGGCCTGCGGCTCGACGGCCGCAGCGCCCTCGCGCTCGATGCCGGCACCGCCACCCACTGGCTCGTCGAGGCCGGCGGGCGCTCGCCGAACGGCGCGATGCTGCTCTGCGTCGCGGCGCATCCCCCCGCGGTCGAGGTGCGGCGCCTGATCGACGGGCGCGCGGGCGCGGTCCTGACCTTCGACGGGCTCAACCTCCCGGATACCTCCGTGCTCGCCACCGGGCACGAGGCCCTCGCCCGGATGGCCGAGATCCGGGACTGCGCCGTCGCCGCCCTGGTGGCGGATGCCTACGGGGCGCTCGCCGCCGGGCTCGACCTCACGGTCGGCTACCTCAACCAGCGGCGCCAGTTCGGCCAGACGCTCGGCTCGTTCCAGGCCGTCCAGCACCTGATGGCGGACGCGTTCTGCAATCTCGAGACCCTGCGCTCGCTCCTGCTCTGGACCGCGGCCGCCCTCGACGGCGAGCCGATGGAACGGCGCCGGGCGGCGCGGGCCGCCAAGGTGACCCTCGGCCGCGAGGGGCTGGCCGCGGCCTCGCGGCTGATCCAGGCCAGCGGCGGCATCGCCATGACCGAGGAGTACCGGGTCGGTCACGTCTACAAGCGCCTCCAGGTCGCCGCCGGGCTCCACGGCGGCACGGAGGCACAGATCCGCGAACTCGCGACAGCCACCCTGTCGCCGGAGGGGAGACCAGACGATGAGGCAAGTGCCGCTTGAGGAGCGTTACGAGACGCTGACGATCACGCGCGAGGGGCGGCTCCTCACCATCACGATGAACCGCCCGGAGGCGCTGAACGCCGCCGACGCGCTCCTGCACGAGGAGCTCGCCCACGTGTTCTACGACGTCGCCGTCGATCCCGGCAGCGACGTGATCGTGCTCACGGGGGCGGGCCGCGCCTTCTCGGCCGGCGGCGACATCCCGTGGATGCAGACCGCGATCGACCGCCCCGACTCCTTCGAGCAGACCGCGCGCGAGGCCAAGCGCATCGTCTTCTCGATGCTCGACCTCGAGAAGCCGCTGGTCGCGCGGGTGAACGGCCACGCCACGGGCCTCGGCGCGACGCTCGCCCTGTTCTGCGACGTGATCTTCGCCGCCGACACCGCCAAGATCGGCGATCCCCACGTGTCGATCGGCTTCGTCGCCGGAGACGGCGGCCCGGCGATCTGGCCGCAGCTCATCGGCTATGCCCGGGCCAAGGAGTACCTGATGACGGGCGAACTCCTGCCCGCCCGCAAGGCGGCGGAGATCGGCCTCATCAACCACGCCGTGCCGCCCGAGGAGCTCGACGCGGCGGTGGCGGCCTTCACGGGCAAGCTGCTCGCCGGCGCCACCAAGGCGATCCGCTGGAGCAAGACCGTGACCAACATCGAGCTGAAGCGCATCGTCCACGGCGTCATGGACGCGAGCGTCGCCTACGAGGCGCTGTCGAACCGGACCGCGGACCACCAGGAGGCCGTCAACGCCTTCCGGGCCCGGCGCAAGCCGGACTTCACCGGCCGCTGACGCCCTCGAGCATTGTCAGACGAAGCGGAGATCGCTTCGTCGGACAATGCGTCCAAATTGATGGTCGATCTCGCCGCCCGCAACGGCGTGGCGCTGCGATGGAAGACGGCGGACGCCCTGCGGGCCGCCTACCGGTTCCAGAACCTCCATTCGTTCCTCGACCTGGACTTCGAGGGCTGCAAGGTCCTGGTCGCCGAGGACGATCGTCGCGACGTGATCGAAGCCTGACTCGATCGGATCCGCCGTCGTGCAGCAGCCGACGACCATGCCGTGGGGCAACCGCTTGCTCCTGTTCCGCGATCCGGACGGCAACCTCGTGACCGTCTTCGCGCCGACCGGGGCCGAAGCGCGCGATCGCGTCCCGAGCCGCAACGCGATCGAGCGACGTCTCCAAGTTCGAGACATCTGCTCAGAGCGGGTCGTCGTCGAGGCGGCTCGGCCAGATCGCCGCGTGGATGTCGTACCATTCGCCGGGCTGCGGCAGCCATGCGCCCTCCGCCGAGCGGACGACGCGCTCGTAGTCTTGCAGGCTGACATCGTAGCTCTTCCAGCCTCCCACCTCCCGGCCGAACAAACCGGAATCCCGGCCCGTCGAGGTCCGGTCGACGAAGCGCCCCTCGCGGGGCGGCCGCGGGGGAACGGCCCAGGACTTGTCCTTCTGCGGCCGCAGGCTGAAGCGCGTGTAGCCGAGGCTGCGAAGCAGCGGCAGGGAGCCGTGCCCGAACTCCTCCACGGACAGGAAGCGGGGGCGCGAGGCCGTCCGCTGCAGGGTGCGCAGCACGATCTGGTCCGCCCCCTCAAGGTCGATCTTCATGTAGTGCGGCAGCCCATACTGGGCGAAGAGATCGAGCACCGTCCCGCACGAGATCGGGAGCGTCTCGAACCGCGTCCCGTCGCGGGTGCCGTAGGCCGCATCGAACGAACTCCAGTGATCGCAATCGATGTTGCGGTAGAACGGCATCACGCCCGGACGATCGAGCAGGCCGGCCGCCACGATCGTGCAGCGCCCCGCGGCGATCGGTTGGCGGAAGACCTGTTCCAGTTCCCGGGCGAGATGCGGATCGGCCTCGACCGCGACCACCCGGAATCCCTTCGCGAGATAGAACGCCGTATCCTCTCCGTGATTGGCGCCGAGATCGAAGATCAGATCCGGATGCTGCACCACATCCGGCGCATTGCCCTGGGGGAGCATCATGGTCACGCTTGCCTGAGGATGGATGGCGACCAAACGAAGCCGATCAGGCTTGCGAACAGGTCGGGCCTGTCAGTGATGATCTCGTCGAAGTAGCTGTTGAATTCGCGCAGGAACCAGAGGTCGCGGTGGGAGAGCGGCGGGCCGCGCAGGTCGACCGACAGATCCGACCGCTCCCAGCGCCGCATGATCGCGACGCAGCTGGTGAGGTCGGCGGGGTGCAGGCGCTCCCGGCGGGAGACCTCGCCGGCCCCCCGCAGCAGGGCCGGGGCATGGAGGCGGCGCACCGCGTTGCTGCGCTGGAACTGCTGGCGCCACGCGCGGCGGGTGATCGACCCGTCATGCACCCGATAGCGGTAGAGCGGTTCGGGGCAGTAGGTGAAGCGATGATCGGCGGCCATGCGCAGGACGAGCTCCCAATCCTGCACGCCGCACCAGCGCTCATCGAAGGCCCCCGCACGCGTGAGGGACTCCCGGCGGATCAGCTTGAGATGCGAGGCGACCATGCCGTTGAGAATGTCTTGCCGGAACCGGCCCTCGAACCGGTCGTCGTCGTAGCCGCCGTAGCGGGCGAGCCGCAGCACCGTGCCGGTCGGGTCGATGTCCCAGCGGTCACTGAAGGCGTAGTCGCCGTCCTCGCGATCGATCAGGCCCGCGAGGCGCGAGAGGGCGTTTGGTTCGAGAGCGTCGTCGCAATCGACGAAGGCGACCAGCTCGCCCCGGCACGCCGTGAGCGCGGTGTTGAGGGCGGCCGCGGGGCCGCGGTTCTCCGGGTGGGACAGCAGCGTCACGGCAGCCTGTTCACGCGCCGTCTCCGCCAGGAACGCGGGAATGCGCGGATCGGTCGAGGCATCGTCGACGAGCACGATCTCCAGGCTGTCGAGATCCTGGCCCAGGATCGAGGCGATGCAGCCGGGCAGATGTTCCGCATGGTTGAACACCGGAACCACCACCGAGACGCGCGGTGCCGCCACCCGTGCACGGCGCCCGGGCGGTGGCAGCGGTCGGGGCAAGGCCGCTTCCGGTTTGTCCGCCGGCGGCTCCGGCCGGCTCGCGATCGGCGCGTAGGCCGTCAGGAACCAGCGGCAGGCGCTCGCCAGCGCATCGGGGAAGCGGCCGCCGGACAGGACGTCGACGCGGGTTGCCGCCGTGAGCCAGTCGCGCCCGAGATGGCGCTGGGCGCGGCACATGCTGTCGCCGTGCCTCCGGTAGATCGCCCCGGCGCCGCCCAGATAGGCGATGCGCCGGCCGGCGGCGGCAAGCGTGGTCCAGAAGATCCAATCTTCCTTGGCGCTCACCGTGGTGTCGAAGCGCAGTCCGGCCACGGCGGAGGCCCGGAACAGGCCGCAATGGATCGGGATCGACAAGCCTCGCTCCCAGTGCAGCACGAAAGCTTCGAGCCCGAAGCCGCGCCCGCTCACCAGCCCCGGATGACGCTCGAACTGCTCGAGAGCCGCATCCGCCTCGATGAAGTCGCTCACCGAGACGTCGATCCCGGTAACGGCGCAATGGCGCATCTGCAGGTCGATCTTGCCCGGCGCGAGGAGGTCGTCGGCGTCGAGGAACTGCAGGTAGCGGCCCCGGGCCGCGTCGAGGGCCGCGTTGCGGGCCGCCGACAAGCCTTGGTTGGCCTGCCGGATCACCCGGACGGCACAGCGCGCATCCGCGGCGACAGCTTCGACCTCGGCGAGTTGGCGCCGGGTGCCGGGGTCGGTGCTGCCGTCATCGACGATGACGATCTCGAGACGCGCCGCGGTCGCCAGCGTGGCGGACAGGGCCGCCTCGTAGAGGAACCGTCCCTGGTTGAAGCAGGGGATCAGCACCGAGACGGTCGGCGGGGACGAATCAGGCGTCATCGGACGGCACGTGCTCGAGGTAACCCGGAAGGGCCGCGACCGCGGCGGCGAAGGCCGGGAAGGCGTGGCGGCTCAGGACCAGTTCGCGCAGGGCTTCCGCCCGGGCCGCGGCCTGCCCCGGCTCACGCAGGATCTGGCGCAGGGCCGCCTCGTAGTCCGGCACTCCCGCCTCGGCCGGCAGCAGGACGCCGGTCTCGAAGCCGATCAGCTCCGCGATGCCGCCGATGGCCGGGGCGACCACCGGCAGGCCGGCCCGCCCGATCTCGAGCAGGATGTTGGGCAGCCCGTCCTCGTAGGTGGTGTAGATGAAGGCGTCGAAGGGCCCGGCCGCCAGCAGGGTGGCCGGATCCGAGAAGGGCCCGCCCCGGGTGACGTTGGAGGGGGGCGCCCAGGCGACGTCGCCATCCGTCACGGCCTGCCCGAAGACGACGAACGCGCAATCGCTCATCTGCCGGGCGATCGCCAGCAGGAGTTCCACCCGCTTCTGACGGTCCAGCCGGCTCGCCCAGAGGAAGCGCGGCCGGCCGCCGCGCCGTCCGCCGACCAGACGGCTCAGCCATCCCCGTGGCCGTCCGCCGCCCGGTTCCGGCCCGGCGACCGGGACCCGAGCGACGGGCCGCCATTCGTGCGGGGCATAGAGGCAGCGGAGCTTCCCGGCGGGCGCCGCACCGGGGAAGTAACGGTCGAGATCGTCGATCACCGCCCGGTTGTCGGTGAGGATCATCGCCGTCTTGGCGGCAGCCTGCGCGAAGTGGTCGGCGGCGATGCCGACCGGCCGGCGGCTCGCCGGATCGCGCTGGATGCAGAACAGGCTCGCGACCACCAGGGTCCCGGGGTCGATCTCGCCGGCGTGGTCGCGCAGCACCCGCCAACCGAGATCGGCATTGACGATGTGCAGGAGGCGCGGCCGCATCAGCACGATCAGCCGTCGGAGCCGGTCCTCCGGCCGCAGCGCGGGATCGCGCCCCATCAGGTCGGACAGGCCGAGGACGAGGCAGCCCTGAGGGGCGTCGAGACCGTCCTCGACCTGATCGCGGTCGGTCGCCACGATCAGGACCGAGCGGTCGGGCCGGTTGACCCGCAGCACCTGCGCGAAGCTCAGCGCCACCTTCTCCCCGCCGCCCCGGCCGAACAGGGGCAGGAGGAGCAAGGACGCAAACGGCCCGTGGCGTTCCGCATGGGGAGCGAGGCGGTCCAGGGCCCGCCGCGCGGCCTGGTCCAGGGCCGTCTCGGTATCATGGATCGGGACGTCCTCCGGCGCGCGGGCATCGGGTGCCGGCCCGACAGGCGCCGGCGCGGGCCGGGTGCGCCGCCCCTCGGCGCGCCCATGGGCCAGGAAGTGCTGGAGAGGATTGATGCCCGCCCGGGCGACGTCGGGATTGGTGTAGAGATACCAGCGCGAGAAGAAGTCCGGAGACGGATCGTAACCGAGGCGGGCGCCGTCATGCAGGTAATGGTCGATCGGAAGGCGCGGGCTGCGCGCCACCTCCGGATAGGTCCGTACGTACCATGCCTCGTCGAAATACGCGTTCGGCCAGCGCCCTTCCCGCCATCCGTTGACCAGATAATGCTCGTAGGCCGGAATGCCGGCAGCGCGGACATCCGGGTTGGAGTCGAGATACCACGCCGCGTCGAAGAGCGGATGGACGTGCGGCTGCGGCTCCGCGGGCCGGCGAAAAGCCGTGACCCGCAGCCGGGACCGGAGGCTGCGTCCAGTCACTTTGTCACCGAGACTGCCGCGGCTCCCGTCCGGGAGGGCGTTGGGGCGGTGCAGGCCATCTCAGCGGATCACGGTCCAGGACTCGCCGTAGGTCTGAGCGGTGCTCAATCCTTCGTCCATCACCTGCGTGCCGTTCATGATCCACTCGTAAGTCGCGCCGATCGGCGCAGCAGCACTTGACTTATTGCGAAACAGCAGATCGGTCCGGCCGTCCCCGTTGAGATCCGCCACGGTCGCCACGTCCCAGCTTTCGTCGACCTGCCGGGCCAATGGCGCGGCACTGACGACGTTGTTTCCGTTGCGGCCACCCATCGTGAAGTCATAGAGCATGCCGTTCAGGAGATCCGCCGCATCGGCAGCATTGTGGTAGCGGAAGAGCAGATCGGCAATTCCGTCACCGTTGAAGTCGCCGATCCCCGCCACCCCCCAGCGGTCCGTACCCGCGACGAGGCTCGTCACTCCCTCGGACAGGACAGTGGTGCCGGTCATGGTCCAGATGTCGGTGGCGCCGTTGAGCGGATCGGCGCCGTTCGCCGCGTTGCCGTACTGCCAGACGATGTCGGCCTTGCCGTCGCCGTTGAAGTCGCCGGAGCCGACGATGCGCCAGTTCGTGTCGGTCACCTGAACGGAGGTGAGGCCGCTGGACTCGGGCTTGGTAGCGAGCCCGTCCATCGTCACGATCATGGTCTGGCCGGTCCGCGCGTCGGCCGGCCGGGCGGGATCGGCGAAGCGCAGGAGCAGGTCGGACTTGCCGTCGCCGTCGAAATCCCCCGTCGCCGCGATCGTCCAACCCGGATCGCGCGGCGTGTCGACCGGGCCCTCCGCCACGACCTGCGACCCGTTCATCTCCCACAGGTAGGTGCTCCCGTTGCGGGGATCTTGCGGGTCCTGCGCGTTCCGGTACTGCCAGACCACGTCCGTGCGGCCGTCGCCGTTGACGTCGCCGAAACCGGCCGGGTTCCATCCGGCCGGGGCGCCGCTGGTGCTCGGCCTGCCCTGCCTGTCCACCGTCAGGCCGTCCATGAACCAGAGCTGCGCCGCCCCGTTCAGGGAATTGTCCGCATCGGCCGGGTCCGCGAACCGCCACATCACGTCGTCCCGGCCGTCTCCGTCGAAGTCCCGCCGGACGACCGGGTAGGCCGAGGATCCGGCGAAGCTGCCGACCCGGGTGAGGGCGCCAGCGACGGAGCGGTCGAGGCCGCTCCCCGTGAAGGCCGCGAGAGCGCCCACGAGCCCGGCCGCGTCGCCTCCCGCACCCGCCAGTGCCTGGGAGGCGGCGCCCTGAGTGGCGATGCTGACCGCGGTGGCGACGCTCAGCAGGTCGGCCGGATCGGACAGGGTCGCGGTCTTCTGTGCCAGCAGGGTGTTGCTGGCGCTGGCGATCTGCGCCGCCGCCGCCGCCGCCGCCGGGGGGACGCCCGCGGCCGCCGCGACGGACGACACGGTGTCGGCCGCCGCGAGATCGAGGGCTGTCCCGGCCGGCAGCGCGGTGATCGCCCGGGCGAGCGCCCCGGTCACGTCGCCGGTGGCGCCCGCACCCCGCAGCAGCGTCAGCGTATTCAGCACCGCCGCGTTGGCGACGAACAGCGCGGCCCCGCCCGCCGTGCCGGCCTTGGTCGCGGCCAGGGGGTCGGTCCGGGTGTGGTCGGTCTCGGCGGGCAGGCCGAAGGCGGCGTTGACCCGCGCGGTGGCGCTTGCCACGCTCTCTCCGCTGCCGGCACTGATCGTCTGCACCAGGGTGGTGAGCGGCGTGACCGCCGCCGATCCGGCCGGCGCCGCCAGGGTGCCGGTGAAGGGCAGGCCGGTGGCGCCGTCCGTGCCCCCGGTCAGGACGATCGGCCCGGTCAGGCCGTCCGGCAGCGCGTAGGCGCCGCTCGCATCGGTGGTCGTGCTGTACTCGCCCGGGTCGAGCACGCCGTTGCCGTTGCCGTCCACGAACGCCGTGGCGCCGCCGAGATACCCGTCGACCGCCCGGCCGTGGTAGAAATCGCCGTAATTGCTGGTCGAGCTCGGGTCCTTGAGGCCCTTGGCCGCCATGCTGGCGAGATCCCGGACCATCGTCTGCGGCGGCGACGCGTGGATGCGGGGGTTGTGGATCAGGTTGTCGAAGAACTTGACCGCGGCATGCGCCGCCGAGAAGAGCTCCCTCGCCATCGTTTCGCCGTAGGTGAGGATCGCGTCCTTCGCCGACGCGAAATAGACGTTGGTGGTCAGGGCCTTGAGGACGTCCTCGCCGAGCGCCCGCGCCGCCCGGCCGGCATCGCTCGGACGGCCGCTCGCGAGGTCGACCAGGGCCGCACCGGCGTCGCTGCCGACGGCCCCCAGGCTCTCCGGCGAGAAGCCGCCGCTGGAGAGCGTGAACAGATCCTTGGCGACGTCGCCGGCGCTCGCCTTCAGGCCGTCGAAGTTGCCCGCGCCGAGATTGCCGAAGCTCTGGCCGATGTTGATGGCTGCCGATGCGTAGGTCCTGGCGGCCGTCTTGACCACCCCGCTCAACACGTTGCCGAGAAGGTCCGATGTTGCGTTGGTGACGGTGAAGACTCCGGTCAGGGCCGGGGCGACCGGGCCGAGCGCATGGGAGACGGCGTTGATCGACAGGATCGTCAGCGCCACTTTCGAGGCGAGGCCGACCCGTGCGACGGTCTGGCCGGCGCCCTCGCCTAGCACCTCGTTCCAGACCACGTCGGTCAGCTTGGGCAGTTTGAGTCCCTCGCCGATCTTGTCGCCGAGGACGGGGATGGGAAGCCCTCTCGTGACGATGTTGGCCCCGATATCTATATAGGTGCGGTAATCCGTGGGCCGTGCCGCGATGTCGCTGTAGACTTTGCCCGCGCTCCAGCTGGAGGGAGGGGCCGCCTGTGCCACGGATTGGATCGATGTCCATCCGGAATCGAAGAACGCCGCCGCCGAACTCACGTCGAACGAGATGTCGGCCATCGCCTTCTGGACCGCCGCCTCGCTGGTGAGGAGCGCGCCGCCCGACGATGCCTGGATGCCCCTCGCGGCGATGTCGCCGAGGATGGTCTGGACGACCTTGAACGCGGTCACCCGGTCGGTGGCGCCGACGAATGCATCGTTCTGGATCGAGCCGATCGCGCCGAGACCGGTCAGCACGTCGTTGCGCATCGCCCCGGCGAGCTGGCTGTAGAGGGCGTTGACTTGGTTCGGCAAGTAGGTCTGGACCTGCTTGCCGTCGGCATCACGGGTGAGCTGATAGTTTCCTTCGACGAATTGTGCGGACTTGATGGCGAGCCAGCCCAGGGCGGTCTGGCGGGTGAGCGTGGCCACCTCCGCGCTCGCGCCGACGAGGGCCGGGGCGAGGAGCCTGTCGAGGGCGGTGATCGCCTGGTCGGGCGTGAGGCTCTCGTTGGCGACGAGGTTGACGATGTCGGTCTCGGCCGTGCCGGCCATCAGGCGGCGGACGAGCAGCCCCCGCGTCTCGTCCGCGTTCGCGGCGGCCCGCGGGGACGGTGAGGTCGCGAGCTGGTCCGCCAGCACCGCCAGCGCCTGATCGTAGGCGTAGCCGGCCGTGTAGGAGGCATTGATGGCCTTCACCTCGTCCCGCGTCAGCCCGACGAAGGACGAGGCCCGGAGGGCGTCGAGCACGTGGCCCTTGAAGGCGAAGGAGTTGAAGGCCTCGCTGCGGCCGATCTGCGCGACGGAGACGCCGCTGGCGAAGCTGGCGTCCGCCACCGTGAACGAGCCGCCGTACTGGCCGACCGCCGATCGCAGCAGCACCCGCGCGTCGTCGAGGGAGAGGGCGGTCGGGTCGGCCGGAACGCGCGTGCGACCGCGATCGTCGACGAACGGGGTGGTGCCCTCGGCGACGCGCCGGGCGAGTTCCCCCGCCGTCTCGCCGATGGCGACGCGCCGGGCGAGTTCGGCCGTGACGGCGAAACTGCGGGAGGTCGAGCCGCCATCGTACTGCGTGAGGAGCGAGCCGAGCAGCGTCAGCCCGGCATCGGTGGAGACGCGACGCGTCCGGGCGTCGCTCTCGACGTCGGCGATCGCGCCGGCCACGCTCATCCGGCCGTCGATCACCGCGAGGACATCCTGCGCCGCGTGCGCGAGCCCGCCGGTGAAGAACGGATCGCTCGCCGGTCCCCAGCGCGTGCCCATGCCGGCGAGCGCCTCGGCCACGGACGTCTGGGTCGCCGCGTCGGCGTCGCGGCCGAGCGCCACCAGCAGGGCGAAGCTCTGCGCGGTCGACAGGCCGCCCGCCGCGCGCAGGGCGGCGACGACCGTCGATCCCGGGACGGCCCGGGCCGCGACCATCGCCAGGAGATCGGTCTTGACCGCCGCGAAGGCCGTCTCGGCCGCGCCCGTCGCGTCCTGCATCTGCCGGAGGATCGGGCCGAGAGCCTGTCCCGCCCGGTTCGCCGCATCATAGGCGCTGTTCAGCGTCGTCAGGGTGGCGTCGCGGCTGGCGTTCTCCTGCGCCGCGACCCCGAGGAGGCTCGCCACCGCCTGCGCGCCCGTCACCGTGCCGGCACCGAGGCGGGCGTCGACCTCGCGGATCGCCCGCGTCGCGCCGCCCGCGAGGTCGACGAGCCGGCCGGCGAGCAGCGCGCCGCCGTCGATCGTCCCCGCCTGGCCGACGAAGCCGAAGGCCAGGGGCACCACCGCGTCGACGCCGACGCGACCGCTCGCGAGGTAGGCCGGCAGGCGGGCGGTCAGAAAATCCTGGACCGCGGCCTTCGCCCCCTCCGCGTCGCCCGTCAGGATGTCTCCGAGCAGCAGGAGGCCCTGCGTGCCCGGCAGCGTCCCGCCGGTGATCGCCGCATCGACGAGGCCGAGGATCTGGCCGGCGCTCGACGTGCCCTGGGGCGTGGCGATCAGGCCGCCGATCTGCCGGGCGATCCCCTCCACCAGGGCAGCGTCGCCCTGCGCGGCGAGGCCGAGGAGCAGGGTCGCGGCGGTGGCCGAGGAGACCGTCGCGGTCGGGCCGAGGCGCGCGGCGGCGTGGTTGGTGACGTCGCCGACCAGCGCCAGGGCCGCCGTCCCGGTGAGCGTTCCGGCACCGACCAGCGCAGCGAGCCCCTGCGCGGCCGCCCCGGCGAGGGCCGGCACCCCGGCGAGGCCGGCGAGCCACGCGGCGACCGGTTCGACGCCGAGCGTGCCGGCCGCGGCCGCGGCCGCGGCGAGCGCCGCGGGCGCGCCGATCCGTCCGTCCGCGACCAGACCGGCCAGCTCCCGGCTCGCCGTGAGCAGGCCCGACCCGGGGAGCGCCGCGGCGGCGCGCGACGCCTCGGCCAGGGCGGCGTCGCTCGCCGTGGCGACGGCGGCGAGCCGCATCAGCGCCGAGTCGCTGCCGAGACCACCCAGGGTGGCGACGGCGTCGGTGAGACCCGTGCGGGTCAGGCCGACGCGGAAGCCCTGGGTGGCGGTGGTGATGATGAGGTTCTGCAGCGTGAGGGCCGCGTTGGACGACGCGACCGTCCCGGACAGGACCTGCCCGTTCAGGGCGACGAATGCGGCGAGGAACTCCCGATAGGGCGCATTGCCGATCGTCGCCAGGAAGCCGCTGGCGGCCTCCGGCGCGAGCGCGCCCGACAGGATCAGGCCGTTGACCTCGCCGGTCACCGCGCCGGCCTCCGGCCCGCCGGCGAGGCCCGCGGTGGCGAGGCCCGCGAGAAGCGTCGCCATCCGGCCGGCCTCGACCTGGCCCGAAACGACGGCCGCGTCGAGGCGGTCGGTCAGGCGCGCCGCCGCGCCGGCCTCCCCGGGCAGCGCAGCACCGAAGCGCCGGCCGATCCCGGCCAGGAGGGCAGGCCCGCCCGTCGCCGCGAGCGCGAGCAGTGCCGCGACGGCGGCATCCGACAGGGCCGATCCGCCGGCCACGACCCCGTCGAGGGCCGCGCGCGGCGACAGCGCCCCGGCCGCGACCAGCCGGCCGATCTCGACGCCGACCGCCGCCTGGAGCGCCGCATCCCCGCCGCCGGCCATGCCGCCGATCAGCCGGCCGAGCGCCTCGGGATAGGCGCCGGTCCCGGCCGCGGCGGCGATATCGGCGAAGACCTGCGCGGCCGTCGCCTGCCCCGTCGTGACGAGTCGCGCGAGCTGCGCGGAGAGCGCGGCGACGGGCTCGGTCCCGGCTGCGGCGACGGCCACCCAGGCGTAAAGCGTCACGGCGGCGTCGCGGCCGAGCGTGCCCGCCGCGACGGCCATCTCCACGTCCGCGATCGCCTCCCCGGCGCTACGGCGACCGGCGGCGATCAGCCGGGCGATGCCGGCGCCCGCCGGCCGGCTCGCGAGGGAGCGGACGAGCAGGAGGTCGGCGGTGGCAGCCGGCAGCGCCGCCGCCTCGATGGCGCGAGCGACATCCTCCTCCCCGACGAGGCCGCGCCCGACGAGACCGGACAATTCTCCAACGATCGCCGCCGCGAGGGCAGGATCGGCCCCGGCCGCCATGCCTGCGACCAGACGCGCCGTCGCCGTGCCGAGGCCCGATCCCGCGACACCCTCGAGAACCGCGAACAACGCGGCTGAGGTCAGGTCCCCGGCCGTGACGAGCCGCGCCAGCTCGGCCGCGAGCGGGCCCGTGTCGGTCCCCGCCGCGAGAAGCGGGACGGCGGCGGCGATCAGGCCCGCCTCGCGCGCCGGATCGAGCGCTCGCGACACCAGGAGCGGGCGCAGGGACGCGATCACGTCCGCCTGATCCACGAGCCCGGCCTCGATCAGCGCCGCGAGACCTGCGCCGGCGGCCCGGGTCACGGCCACGAACTCCCCAACGGACACGGCCTGGACGCCGCCCGCCAGGACCGTGATCGCGACGCTCGCCGCGAGGACGCCGCCGGCCACGGCGGATCGCACCTGCCCGGACACATCGCTGGCGGCGAGTCCGCCCGAGAGCAGGGCCGGAAGCTCCGCCCCGAAGGCGCCCGCCGCCCCGGCCTGCGCCCCCGCCACCGCGAGGGCCACGGCGAAGCCGCGCGCCCCGGTCAAGGCGCCAGCCGTCACGGCGCTCCCGAGGGAGGCCGCACCGTCCGCAGCCGTGAGCATGCCCCGGGCGATCAGCGCCGCGATCAGGCCGGCGCTCGCCGTGTCCGTCTGCGGCGCATGCGGGACCCGGTCCAGGAGGCCGGCCGCGCCGGAGAGCGCCGCCGCGGCGCCGGTGGCCGGGACCCGTCCGCCGGCGACCAGGCTCGCGATCTCGGCCGTCACGGCGTCGGCGGTTCGCGGCGCTTCGGCCGCCAGGACGACGAGCAGGCCGGCGGCCGGCCCGATCGCGAGGCTTCCGGCCAGGACCCCGTCGTGAACCGCCTGCAAGGCCTGTGCGACGGTCATGGTTCCGGCTGCGGCGAGCGCGAGGATCTCGCGGCCGACCGCGACGCGGGCGGCCTCCGGCCCGGTGGCGACGAGCCCAGCCAGCAACGCCGCCGCACCGGAGGCGGGGAGCCCGCCGGCCTCCATCGACGCCAGGACGGAGGCGACCGGAAGGCCGCGGACGACGAGGCGGCCGAGGCCGGTTCCGGCCGCAAAGCCCATCTCGGCGCCGCCTTGCGCGGATGCCGCAACGAGAAGCGACGCCTCGGCGGCGAGATCGCCGCTCCCATAGGCGATGTCGGCGGCCTGTACGGAGGCGAGGGCGGCGGCGGCCGTGATCCGGCCGGCGGCGACGAGGTCGCCGACGCGCCGTCCCAGGGGCTCGGCCAGGGCCGGCACCGCGAGGGCGGCGCCCGCGGCGATCGCCGCCTGCGCATCCGCCGCGATGCCGCTGCCGTCGATGGCAGCGATCGCATCCGCGGCCGGGATCGCTCCCGCGGCGACGAGCGTCCCGATCAGGCGGCCGGCCGCCGCCTGCCGAGCGGCCGTGCCGGCGCCCGCCTGGCCGGCGAGGCCGGTGACGGTCGCGAGAGCCGTCAGGCCGCCGGACGACACCATCCGGCTGAGCTCGGCGTCCAGGGCCGCGCGCAGCGCCTCGCCGTTTCCGTACGGGCGCCGCGGGTCCTGCGATGGACCGACCAGAACCGCTTCGGCGACGAGTCCGATCGCCCGCACCTCCTGCACGGCGGTGAGGGCGCCGCTCGCCTGCGCGGCGCCGAGGCCCGCGACCATGCGGCCGATGGCGGGCAAGCCACCGCCCTGCGCCCGCGCGGCGAACGATATCCCCGCCAGGGATTTGGCTGCCGCGCCGGTCGCGCCGAGCGCCGTGCCGGCGAGCAGTGCCGCCAGGGCCGCGTCCCCGATCGCCGGGCCGAGCAGCTCCTGCTGAAGGTCCGGAGTCGCGCCGGCATCGAGGAGCGCGGCCAGCGTTCGGCCGGCCGCGACCTGCCCGTCCGGTCCCGCCGCATCGGCGAAGCCCAAGAGCAGCAGGGCGCGGTTGTCGTCGCTGAGTCCGGTGGTGGCGGCCAGTCCGGCCAGAGCCTGCGCGGCCGTGATCCGCCCCGTCTCGACGAGGCCCGCGGCGGCCCGGCCGGCGGCGATCCCGAGATGGACGAAGGGCCGATCGGGGCTGGCATCCGCGTAGCGAGGCGGATCGAGCCGGGTCAGGCTGGCGAGGACGGCCAGGACCCCGTCGGCACCGAGACCGTCATCGGCTGCGGTAGCGATGGCCTGCGTGAAGGCACCGGGAGTCTCGCCCAGTCCCAGCGCCACCTGCCGCATGAAGGCGAGCTCGCTCGGCCTCGCCGTCTCCGGAAGTGCGAGCAGCGTCTGCCCGAGGACGGTGTAGACCTCGGCCGGGGCAACGCGCGTCGCCGCGACGAGCCGCGCGATCAGCGCCGTGATCGCCGCGCCGGCCTCGTTGCCGTCCCCGAACGGCGCCAGGAGCGCGATCGCCTGCGCGGCGCTCAGCAGCATCGGGCCGCCCTGCGGGGAGATCGCCTGTTCCAGCGCCGCCAGGAATTCGTCCCGCCCGGAGCCCGGCTGAAATCCGCCCGCCGCCGCGGAGGTCGCCCCGGAGAGCAGCGTCGCCGACGTGATGGTGCGGGTGTCGATCAGGCTCGCCAGGAACGGAGCTGATTCCGCCCCCGCCAAGCCGGCCGTGCCGATCGCGGCCTCGATCAGGGCCGGCGTGACGGTGCCGGCGGCGAGGAGCGGCCGGATCGCGCCGCCGGCGGCGAGGCGGAGCGCCCCGTCTCCGGCGCGCGCCACCCGCGCCAGCAGGTCGAGCCCGATCCACGCCGTCAGGGCGCCGCCGGTGATTAGGCCGGCGAGGGCGTCGGCGACCATGCCGGGCGAGGACGGGCTCGCGGCCTTCGCCGCGATGGCGGCGACGATCGCGGTGCGCGCGGCATCGGTGACGCCGCTCACCTGGAGCCGGTCGGCCTCGGCCATGCCGGCCAGGACCGGAAGCGGGCTGCCGGCGGTCGCGTCCGCCAGCGCGAGGCTGCCTTGGCCGACGAGGAGCGCCAGCCGCCCGCCGATCGCCACCGCCAGGGACGGGTCGGACGACACGAGCGCCAGGTCCGAGAACAGGGTGACGAGCCGCGCCCCGGATGCGCCGAGGGACGCGGCGGCGCCGGCGACGGCGTCGAAGGCCGAGGCGGTGGCGAGGCCGCCACGGATCAGTTCGGCGAGCTGACCGGCCGGCACCTGCCGGTCCGTGACGGGAGCCGCACCGAGCGTGAGCGCCGCCCCGGCGAGGAACGACGCCGCCCGCCCGGCGGACGTCGATCCGGCGGCCGTGAGCGCCACGGCCTGCCGCAGGTCGTAGACGCTGGCGAGGCCCGCCCGCACGAGATTGGCCGCAGCCTGCCCGAGCGCCGCCGCGCTGCCCTGCGGGCCGGCTTCGGCCCAGCCCGCGAGCAGCTGGATCGCGGCCGACGCCGCGAGCCGTCGGTCGGCGAGTGCGGACCCGATCGCCGCGAGCGCCGAGCCGCTCCGTTCGCCGTCGGCGCCGGTGAGGGCGGCGAGGAGCGTGCCGGCCGTTGCGGCGATCCGGGCCCCCGTCGCCGTCGTGCCGGCATCGGCGGCAGCGCCGAGGACGATCGCGACGGCCGGACCGAACGCGAGGATGGGCGCGACGGGGGGCCGATCGGTGCCGTCGACGGCAGCCGCGAGGCCGGCGGCGGCCTGAGCGGGGGTGACGCCGCCCGCGGCCATCACCTCGGCGAGCCCGGTTCCGAGCGCCGCCGCGGCGTCGGGCGCGAGGGCGGCGGTGCCGGCCAGCACCGCCATGAAGCGGTCGGCCGGGATCGTGATCGCGGTGGTGCCGATGAACCGGGCGAGCTCCACCACGGCGTCGGCCCCGCCGATCCGCCCGGAGGAGACCAGGGTGCCGACCACCTGTTGTGCCCCGTCGACGGCCGCCGCCGCGAGACCGGCCGCGAGGTCGACCGCCGTCGTCGCCGTCACCGTGTCGGCCGCCACCGCGCCGCCGAGGGCGGTGGCGAGGTCCGAGGCCGAGACGATGCCGTGGCCGAGGAGTTGGCGCACGGCCTCTCCGGCCGCCGCGAGGCTGCCGCCGGCCATCAGGCCGATCGCGGTTCGCAGGCCCTGGCCGGCCGTGAGCCAGCCGTCCACCACCGCCGTATAGACGGCGTACCCGCCGGCCCCGGCGGCCAGCGTCCCCGCCGTCACCAGAGCCGCCACCCGGCGGCCGGCTTCCAGCGGCAGGCCGCCATCGACGCGGCCGGCGGCGGCGATCAGCAGCGACACCGCTTCCACGGGGGACAGGGCCGGATCCCGGCCCTCGCTGGCCGCCATCACCGCCGCCGCCACGCGGTCGGCCGCGATCTGCCGCGAGGCGAGCAGGGCGGCGATCTCGCCCGCCACCGCCACGATGGCGGCGGACGCACCGCCCGCGGCCGTGCCCGCGACGGCGGTCAGCGCCGCGTCGAGGCCGATCGCCCCGCCCGCGATCACGCCGTCGATCGCCGCCGCGACGGTGGGCCCCAGCGTGGCGCTCGCATCGAGCCGGGCGAGCAGCATCGTCGAGAGGAGCGTCACGCTCTGCGCGGCAGTGATGACGCCGTCGCCGCGCAGGGTGGCGAGCGACCCGACGACGCGCGTCCCCGTCGGGGTCGCATCGACGACGGCCGTGGCGAGTGCCCCCGCCGCCGCGGCGCGCAGGCTCGTCGTGCCGCGCAGGCCGAGCACGGCGAGTCGCTCGACCGCCTCGTGCGCGGTGAGGACGCCGCTTCCGGCGAGGTCGCTGATGCCACGCACCACCGTCGCGGCCGGCAGGTGGGCCGTCAGAGCGAGGAACCGCTCCGGGTTGCCGGTCGCGTAGAGCGGCAGCACCAACGGCATCGCCTGGGCGGGGTCGAGCGTCCCACCGGTGACGAGGTTCGCCACCGCATCGGCGGCGTCCACGGCCGGCATGGCGGCGAGGAGCGCGTTCATCCGGGTGGTGAAGGTCGCGGACGTGGCCGCGTCGCCGGCGAAGCCCGGGAGGAGATTGGCCAGGAGCGCGAACTGGACCGCGGTCGACGCCGCGCCGAGGCTCGACACGAAGCCGGTCGCCCCGGTGACCGGTTCGAGCCGGCTCAGCTCCCGCGTGGTGGTCGCCATCCGGGTCGCGTCGGCGCCGTAGCGCAAGGCGACGGCGGCGATCGCCGCCTCGGCGCCGAAGCCCGGCCGCGGCACCTGCTGGGAATAGTGGTTGGTCGTCGCGACCGTGACGATGTGGTCGAGGACATCGGATTCGGCGCGCGGGACGCCCAAGATCTCGACCAGGACGGACACCGCCTGGACGGGGTCGAGCCTCCCGGCGTCGAGTTCGGCATCGACCTCCTGACGGATCGTCGTGGCCGAGACCCCGTAGTTCGCGACGAGACCGGCGAGCGTCCCGACCGCGTCGTCGCGGATCGCCGCCGTGGCCGATCCGGCGAGCGGGACGACGAGGGCGAAGGCTCGGTCTGCCAGTTCCGGACGGAGGTTCAGGAACGCGCTCAGCGCCATGGCGCCGGCGCTGCGGATCGCCGCATCCGCCGCTCCGAGGATCCCGACGAGCCCGATCAGCGCCGCGCCGGCCGAGGTCGCATCGGTGGCGAGCGCCGTGATCTCGTCCAGGGCCGCCGCCTGGAGCGTGCCGCCATGGGCCTTCGCGACCACACCCAGGACCGCGATGGCATCGGGCACCGTGAGCCGGCCGGCCGTCACGGCGGCGTCGATCTGCGCCACGGTGACCGGCGCGGTCGCAGCCCCGACCGCGTCCGCGATCGCGGCGCGGATCGCGCCTCCGTCGAGCCCGATCAGGCGCGTCAGCACCGCCAGGGTGGTCGAGGCCCCGAGCGTGCCGGCGGCCTGCATGGCGGAGACCTGCCCGGCCACGTCGCCGGGAGCGACGAGGCCGCGCGACTCGCCCTGGGCAGGCATCGCCAGGGCGACGAGGCGGGCGATCCCGACCGTCTCCGCCGTGCCTCCCCGCGCGATGAGATCGAGGAGGAGCCGGCCCGCCTGGGCGCCGGTCAGGTTCCCGTCCCGGATCCGCGGGGCGAGGTTGTCGAGGATCGCGTCCGCCGCCGTCCGATCGCTGTCGAGGAGCGAGGCGATGGTGCGCGCGACGGCCTGCACCCGCGCCGAGGTACCGAGGCCGGCGGTCTGCCCGAGCGTCGACGGGTCGGCGAGCAGGATGTCGAGGGAGTCGGCGAGGACGCTGGCCGATCCCGTATCCGCCCCGGACTGCATGTCCTGGAGCGCCGTGATCACGGCCTGGCGCGGCATCACCCGATTGTCGATCAGCGCGGCGATCTCGCTCTGAAGCAAGGCCGCGCGGTCGCCGCTGCCGACCGCGAAGGCGACCAGGAGCGCGAGCCCCCGCACCCCCGTCAGCGTGCCGGCGCCGATCGCCGCGTCGACCAGCGCGACGGCACGGGCGCCTGTCAGGCGCTGCCCCTCGACGAGGGCCGCGACGATGCCGCCGGCCGCGGCCTGCAACGCCGCATTGCCCGAGCCCGCCTCGGTAAGCAGCGCACCGACGGAAGCCTCCGCATCGGTGGCCGAGACCAGGGACACCGCCTCCGCCGTGAGGAGCGCCCGGATCGTCGCGTCCGATCGTCCGGCGAGGGTGGCGAGGACCCGGAGGGCCTCGTCGAGGGAGAGCGCCGTGGCGGCCACCGCGGCGTCGATCGCGCCGGTCACCGCCGCGGTCGACGAGGCCGAGAGCCGGACGAGCGCGTCGACCCCCGCGGTGCCGATGGTCGTAGCCCGCGTCGACCCCACGAGGGCCGCCAGGATCGTGACCGCCTGCTCCGTCGTCAGCGCGGCGGCCGCCAGCCGGTCCGTGACCGCCGCGGTGCCGGTGGCGACGACGAGGTCGTTGCGGGTGGCGAGCGTACCAATCTCGCGGCCGATGGCGGCCTGGAGGGCCACATCGCCGTGGGCCGCCATGCCGAGCAGGATGTCGAGGCTGCGGGCGGCACCCAAGGTCTGGCCCCCCTGGGCCATCCCGTCGATGACACCGATCACCGTTCCGGCCGGGACCGGGCCCACGGCGACGTAGGCCTGGAGGGCGGCGCCGACGAAGGCGCCCGTCGCGGCATCCGCGTCCGCGACCGTCGCGACCTCGACCAGCACCCGGGTGATTTCGGGCCAGAAGACGCTGCTGTCGCCCACGACGACGACCGGCAGCGCCGCCGCGACGGCTCCCCCGAGGTCCGAAGCCGTGGCGTGGGCCGCCGTGACGGCTGCCAGGATGGCCGCCGCCGCCGCTTGGCGTCGGGTCGCGTCGCCGACATAGCTGCCGTTCATGCCCAGCAGCTGAAAGCCGGCGCTACCGCCCACGCCGGCCAGGATGGTCACGGTCTGGGTCGTGCCGAGGCCGAGGGCGCTCGCCCCCACCACGAGGCCATCGATCCCGACTCCTGCCCCGACCCCGGTCCGGATGCTGTCGCCGACCGCCTTGAGAGCCGTGCCGCCGCGGGCCGCGACGGCGGCGAGCGCCAGCGCCGCATCGGCGCCGGCGAGACCCTGGCCGGCGCGGTAATCGATGGGACCGATCGCCCAGGACGGCTGGATGAGCGGGTTTGGAATATCCTGCGCGACGTGGACGGCGTCGACGAGACCGGCGATCTGGCGGGCGGCCGCGACCTTGGGCGCAGCGTCCGTGGCGGCACCCAGGATGTCGAGCAGACGGTTGACGATCGTGCCCCCACCGAGGCCGGGCAGGCCCGCCATGCCGCCGATCACCGCCATCGCGTCGACCGCGGTGATCAGCCCGGCGGCGATCTCGGCCAGGATCCCGGCGGCGACGGTGCCCGTGGCCCCCGTCGTGTACCCGTAGGCGTCGGCGCTGTTGATCAGCGCCTGCATCAGCGAGACGGACTTTCCCGCATTCAGGCTGCCCGCGTCGATGGCGGCGCGGATGTCGCGGATCACGTCCGCGAGGGAGAGCGAGCCCTGGTCGGCGACCGCCTTCATGAGGACGGCGAACCCGACCTGGTTATACGCATCCACCGCGTTCGCGCTGCCGGCGAGCATCGCCAGGGACGCGTGCTGAAGGCCGGCATCGCTGCCGATCGCCGCCAGCATGGCGGTCTGGGCGTTGTGCTGGTAATCGGGCAGCCCGAGCGCGAGTCCCCCCGTCAGGGCGATGAAGCGCGAGGCCGACAGCCGTCCCCCCGAGAGGGCGTCCTGGGCCGCTGTGAGGGCGGAGCGCAGGGCAACGATGCCCGGCGATCGCTCTCCCTCGCTACCGGCCTCGCTGCTACCCTCGCCGCCACCCTCGCTGCCGCCTTCGCGCGATGGGCCGGGCTGCTGGCCCGCGAGACCTGCAAGGGCCTGCCCCGCCTGAACGGTGAGCGTATCGGTCGCGGCGGCCGAGAAGCCGAGGATCACCGTGATCGCATCGGCATAGGAGAGTTGGCCGTCACCATATGCCGCTTGCAGGCTGCGGGAGAGATCGTGAACCACCCCCTCCGCCGGGGCCTGCATCGCCGCGGCGATCGCCGCCCCTACCGCCGTGGCGTGCGTCGCGTCGTGGTCGAGGCCGGTCAGCGCTGTGCCGAAAGCCAGGAGTGCCCGGATCGAGCTGACGCCTCGGTCCGCCGCCACGCTCGCGATGAGCCCAAGGCCACCCGCCGCCGTTCCGGCACGATGCGCCGCATCGGCGATGGCCGTGGCGGAACTGCCGTTCAGGAGGGCCGCCTCGTCGAATGTCCCATCGGCAAACAGAGCCGATGTATCGAAACCTGCGATCCCATCGTAGTGATGAGGATCGGTCGTGAAGGACGGCCGGGGCATCGTCTTATTCCTGATGGGGACCTGATTTTAGTAGATCTGTTTGTTGCAAGATTTTATTTGATTTTCTTCGCGCATCAAAAATAAACTGGTCACGCAATCAAAAATAGCTGAGAGTAACGTCTGTATTTGCTGATATTTGCGACATATCGCGGTCCCTTTCGAACCGCAAGGGCAAGCGGTCGATGCTTCCAAAAATGGTCTCGCCGAACCCTCAGCGCGTGGCCCGGGCATCTCCGGGGAAGGGCGGCGGCTCTCCCGATTCATCGGCGGCTTGGATGCACACCTCGATGCCGTGATTCCGTCATCGACTCACCCTGGGACCGGCACGGTTGGCCGCTTCCTTCCCGAGAGTTCATTGCCGTCAATCCAAGATCGGCGTGCCGTGGGCGCAGCATCGTTGATTGCACCGGACATGCGCGTGTAGGAGGATACTCGGCCGATAGGCTTCGGCCTGCGCATCGCCGCGAGGGGATCGCCGGACGTTGGCGGTGCCTTCGATGGGGATTGGCGGCGATGGGAACCAAGTGGCAGGGGGCCGTGCCCGCACGGGCGTGTTGGCCTGACTGCGATCGGATCGCGTCCGCGAGGCGGGGATGCTGACGGCCGCTCGACCGTCCACCGCTCCTCCTCCGGGGGCCGCTCCCCTTCGTGCCGAGGCGATCCTGGTGAACCCGGCACTGGATCGCTGCATCGCCGCGCTGGCATCCGCCTTCGTCGCCACGCATGGCGCGCATCCGCGCATGGCGACCGTCTTTGCCACCCAACAGCGTTGGCTGATGGCGCATGTGGCGCTCGCGCAGTCCTGCGAGGCGCTGACGGACCCGGCGGCGCCCGACCTCTACTCGTCCCGATTCCTCAAGGCGGTGGTGTCGGCGTCGGTGGCGAGCCGCAACACGGCTCATGCCTTCCTTCAGGAGATGCTGAAATACAGCTTCCTGCAAGCGGAGCCGGACCGTGCCGACCGGCGTCTGCGCCGGCTCACGGTGAGCGAAACCAGCCTCGCGGGCCTCGCCAACTGGATCTTGATTCACCTGACGGCGCTCGACTCCCTTTCCGAGGGGGACCGGGTCCGTCGCTTCCGGGCGGTCCCGGACGGCGTAGCGCGGCTCGAACCCGGCATCGCCCGGCGCTTGCTCGAAGCGAGGAAGATCCGCGATCCGGACCGGACCTTCTCGCTGTTCACCTGGTTGAACCAGGGCGGCTTGGTGATGGACCTGATGATGGCCGGACTGGAGGAGGCCCCGGCCGATCCCGACCGCATCGTCACGGGCATCGTCTCAGCGCAGGATCTCGCCGCTGACCTGAACGTGTCGCGGACCAATCTCTCCCGCAAGCTGCGGGAGGCCGAGGAGGCAGGCAGCCTCGGTTGGTCCGGCCGCCGCGGCAACTCTGCCTTGTGGATCTCCTCCGCCTTCAGGCGCGAATACGTAGCCTATCAAGCGGCTAAGCTTGCGCTCATTGACGCCGCTTTTGACGAAGGCATGCCGGCGCCCCAGGATGGCAGCGAATTCCGCTCGGATTTTGGTATGAAAAGACGTGGCGTATGCTAGCCCTGTGGGGCCCATCAAAGATTGTCTGAGAATGACATGCTTCAATGGCGAGTCTTCAACCTGCCGATCATCTGCGCCACATTTTGCCCGAAAGATGACAACCTCAGGCTGTGAACTTCGGAGTGGTGTGGCTGAGTGACAGTGAGAGAGTTCGCCTGCGCGCCCTCCACAGCGCTGTAGCAGGCGGGATTTCTCGCCGGGGGCCATCGGCGGCGACGGGTCAGGTGTGATGAGGCGTGGAACAAGGGATCTGACGCTCATGCCTTCCTCAAGCCGGCTTTCTGGTGCCCGAAGCGTTTTCGACCCTCGGGCACGCCATCAAGCTTGTCTGCGGCGTGATCGATTTTTGCAGGCGTTTCAAATATTCAATATCAAGCCTTAAGGCGATTTATATTTTGTTTTGCTTAGGTATGTTCCTAATATTATTCATTTCTATCGAATTCGGGGTGCGATTGCCACTCTCTGTAGTATATTAAGTTGTTTAATAACTTAACAGGCATGGCTCTGAAGCGCTTTCGGTGCAGGCTGGTTGATGGATGTTGTCTTTGTGTGTCGGAGTGAGCCGCCTCGGTTTTTTCGGCGACCGGTTGTCCTGGGTCAGGCCATGTCCGTCGGCGGCGACGAAGAGATCGACGATGCGGGGATCTGGGACGAGGGGAGCGAGGCTCTGGCGCAGGCTACGGCTTCGAACAGGTGTCAGTCGGCAGCGTAGGCGCGGATGGTGTTAGGGCTGTCCTTGCGAGCGGCTTGGGGGCGCCGCATCGGCGAGCGGCTGAGCTGTCCGCCCAGGCCGTGACCTCGGGCAGCTTGGCGCAGGCATTGGCCGGCGTGGTCGCGCACATCCAGTCCGACGCGCACGAGAGGCCTCTGTTCAAGTACCTGGCGCTCGAATCGAGCCCGGCCCATCCCGACGATCGCCTGATCACGATCGAGATCGGCCGATCGCTGTCCGGCGAGACGCTCGTGAACTTCGAGCCCCTGATCTGGCGTCCCGATACGGCGATCAGGGTGGTTCGAGCGGTGACCGCCAGCCCGACTGCGTTCAACACCAGCGCATCGATGCGGAGTCCATCCGGGAACGGGAGAGAGACAATTTCTGGTTCCATAATTTAGCTTATGCGAACAGTGGGTGCGGCTCGGCAGCATGGTCGATTTGGACTACACTCCGAGCACCGCTATTGCGCCGGCCTGAAGGAGCAGATGATGGATCTCGGCCTCAAGGGGCTTCGCGCCCTCGTCACCGGCGGCACCAAGGGGATCGGCGGTGCGATCGCCGACCTCCTGGCGGAGGAAGGTGCGGCCGTCGCGCTCTGCGCCCGCAACCCGGAAGAGGTCGCCGCCAAGGTGGCGGCACTTCGCGCCAAGGGCATCGCCGCCACGGGCCGCGTCGTCGACGTCGCCGAGACCGGCGCCCTCAAGACCTGGATCACGGAGGCTGCGGACGAGCTCGGCGGCCTCGATATCCTGGTGCCGAATGTCAGCGCGCTCGCGGTCGGAGCCGACGAGGCTGCTTGGCGCGCCGGCTTCTCGGTCGACCTCATGGGCACGGTCGCGGCGGTCGAGGCCGCGATGCCGTTCCTCGAACGCTCGAAAGCGGCCTCGATCGTCGTCATCTCGAGCGTGTCGGGCCGCGAGATCGACTTCGCCGCAGGGCCCTACGGCGCCTTCAAGGCGGCGCTGATCCACTATGCGCAGGGGCTCGCCTACCAGCTCGCGGGCAAGGCCATCCGCGCCAACACGGTGTCGCCGGGCAACACCTATTTCGAGGGCGGCGTGTGGCAGCGAATCGAGGAGGGCAATCCGACCCTGTTCGCCGAGGCCCTGCGCCTCAACCCGACCGGCCGGATGGCCCGACCGGAGGAGATCGCCCGCGCCGCCGTGTTCCTGGCGAGTCCGGCCGCGAGCTTCGTCACCGGCACCAACCTCGTCGTCGACGGCGCGCTGACCCGGGGCGTGCAGTTCTGACCCTTCGCCGTTTCGCCACGAGGTGGGGCGCGATGCCCCACCTTCGTGCGCCCGCGTGCAGAGGCTGCCGTCGAGCCGGCGTCGGGCAACGAGAGCATTGTCCGACGAAGTGGACACCGGTTCGTCGAAGGAAATGCGGCAAACTCAAAAACCTAGAGAGCTTCGCGATCGCAACGCGATCGTGACGTGTTGAAGCGGCCGTTCGGAAAACCCTGATCGGACGATGACATCCCTCTCAGGTCCTGCGATCGGCGGGATTCCGCCGAAAGCCGGCCGCGGAGTGGCGGAAACTTGCCGAACGGCGACGTCATCCACGGCTCTAAACACTTGATATCTCATATATTCTTAGATTTTTTCGACTTGGCACCGCCGTTGCCAATGCAGTGCGACGCGTCCCGACGATGCTGCCCGGAGAGGCCGAAGGCCCGGGGGAGCTGAAGCGCGCCGATCCCGCCCCTGCCGAAGACGCAGGGCCAAAGTCATGAAGATGGGAGAACGCACATGAATACGGCTGTCCCCTCGGTGACGGGAGCGATCCCGACCGCCGAACCCTCCGACCGGCAGAAGATCAAGGCCATCGTCGCCGCCTCCTCCGGCAACCTCGTCGAATGGTACGACTTCTACGCCTACGCCTTCACCTCGATCTATTTCGCCTCGGCGTTTTTTCCGAGCAGCAGCCCGACCGGCCAGCTCCTGGCGACGGCCGGCATCTTCGCCGTCGGCTTCTTCATGCGGCCGCTCGGCGGCTGGATCTTCGGCCGCATCGCCGACCGGCGTGGGCGCAAGTCGTCGATGGTCTTCTCCGTGCTCCTGATGTGCGCCGGCTCGCTGATGATCGGCCTGCTGCCGACCTACGAGACCATCGGCGTGCTGGCGCCCGTCCTGCTCCTCGTCGCGCGCCTCGCTCAGGGGCTTTCGGTCGGCGGCGAGTACGGCACGGCCGCGACCTACATGAGCGAGATCGCCGGCCGCGGCCGGCGCGGCTTCCTCTCGTCGTTCCAGTACGTCACCCTCATCGGCGGCCAGCTGCTCGCGGTGCTGGTGGTTTTCGCCCTCCAGCACGTCCTGACCGCCGAGGAGATGCGCGCCTGGGGCTGGCGCATCCCGTTCCTGATCGGGGCTGCGGCCGCAATCGTGGCGATGATGCTGCGCGGCGCCCTGAAGGAATCCGCCTCGCACGAGGCCATGCAGAGCAAGGAGGCCGGTTCGGTACGCGCGCTCCTGCAGCACAAGCGGGCTCTGCTGATCACGCTCGCCTTCACCATGGGCGGCTCGCTCTACTTCTACACCATGACTACCTACATGCAGAAATTCCTGGTCAATACGGTGAAGCTCGACCTCAAGACCGTCTCGACCGTGATGACCCTGGCGCTGGTGGTGTTCATGCTGCTGCAGCCGGTCTTCGGTGCGCTGTCCGACAGGATCGGGCGGCGCAACAATATGATTGTGTTCAGCGGCCTCGCCATGATCGGCGCAGTGCCTCTGCTCTCCTCGCTGTCGTTGGTGACGAACCCCTGGGCGGCCTTCGCGCTGATCCTGACCGGCCTCGTGATCGCGACCTTCTACACCTCGATCAGCGGCGTGGTGAAGGCCGAGCTGTTCCCCGCCGAGGTTCGCGCACTGGGCGTCGGCTTGCCCTACGCCATTGCCAACGCCCTGTTCGGCGGGACGGCGGAGTACGTGGCGCTCTCGTTCAAGACTTACGGCAACGAGGGCCTGTTCTTCTGGTACGTGGCGGCCATGGCCACGGTCGCCTTCGCGGCCTCGCTCTGGATGCCCGATACCCGCAAGTACGGATACCTCGACGGCAACGGCCGAATGAGCGGCTGAGGTCCCCGAATCCGGCATCCGGCAGTTTCGGGTGCCGGCTCTCGCTTGCAGAGCACCGTCGTTCCGGGGCAGAGCCGGATCCGCCCCGGCAGCGAACGCATCCGGCATGACCCGAGACCCCGTGAGCAACGACCACGACGCGAGCCAGGACCATCGCGCCGATCCGACCGCCCGGGTCCAGGCAGGCCTCGCGCGTGCCGGCGGCGCGATCCTCGGCCGGCCGGGGCGATGGGTACTGGCGGGCGCCACGCCGGCGTTGACCCTCGCCGCCTTCCTCCTGGTCCTGGAGGCCGGCCACGACCAGGTGCGGCGCGCGGCGCGCCAGCGCCTCGTGATCGCGGAGGCCGTGTTGCGGGCGGCCATCGACCGCTACCAGTACCTGCCCGCAATCCTCGCCCTCGACACAGAGGTCCGGGACCTGCTGGCCGATCACGGCGCGCCCGGGTCCGTCGCGGCCGGCAAAGCCGGCAGCGTCAACGCCAAGTTCGGCGCCATCGCGCGGGCCTCGCAGGTCGCGGCGATCTACCTGATGGATGCGGACGGCCTCACCCGGAGCGCGAGCAACTGGGATCAGCCGCTCAGCTTCGTGGGATCCTCCTACGCCTACCGCCCCTATTTCCGCGATGCCGTCGCGACGGGCGCGTCCCGCTACTTCGGGGTCGGCACCACCACCCAGCAGCCGGGCCTGTTCATCGGCAAGGCCGTGCCCGGCCCGGGCGATGTCCGGGTCGCCGGCGTCGTGGTGGTGAAGGTGGACCTGGACGGGCTGCAGGGCGAATGGCGGCGGGCCGGCGAGCAGATCCTCGTCTCCGACGCGGCCGGCGTCGTTTTCCTGGCAAGCGAACCCGGCTGGCGCTACCGCCCGTTCCGCCCCCTGGCCGACCCTGAGACGAGTCGAATCCGCGCCGCCCAGCAATACGGCGATAGCGACCTGAGGCCCCTTCTGGCGGACGGCCCGGCCGAGCCCGGCGGAACGATCCACCTCCCGTCGTCGGACGGCAGGACCGGAAGCGGGATCGTCGAGCGCGTCGTGATGCCGGATCTCGGCTGGACTTTGTGGTACGTCGCCCCGACCGGGCCCGCCTCGCGTCAGGCGCTGCTGGCGGCCGCCGCCGTCGGCGTCGCCGGCCTCGCGCTGGCCTTCGCCCTTGCCGCGGCGGGCCAGAGGCGGCAGCGACTGCGCAGCGAGCGGGCCATGCGGCACGCCCTCGAACGGCGGGTGGCGGAGCGGACCCACGATCTCAGCGACGCCAATGCGCGCCTGCGGGCCGAGATCGCCGAGCGGGAACGGACGACCGCGGCGTTGCGGGCGACCCAGGACGAGCTGATCCATGCCGGCCGGCTCGCCGCCCTCGGCCAGATCTCCACGGCGATCAACCACGAGATCAACCAGCCGCTCGCCGCCCTGCGCACCTTCCTCGCCAGCACCGCGGTGTTCCTGGAGCGCGGCGACGGGGCGACGGTGCGCCGGAACCTGCAGCGCATGACCGAGGTGACGCAGCGCATCGCCGAGATCATCCGCCACCTCAAGGATTTCGCCCGCAAGACCGGGCCCGGCCACACCGAGCCGGTGCGGCTCGCCGCCGCGGCGGACGCGGCCCTCGACCTGCTGCGTGTCCGGCTGCGCGCGGAGGACGTGGCGGTCGCCTGCACGATCCCGGCCGACGCCCTGGTGCGGGCCGAGCCCGTGCGCCTCGAGCAGGTGCTCCTGAACCTGATGGTCAACGCCCTCGACGCGATGCGCGGCGCGCCCGAGCGCCGGCTCGCACTGACGGCCATGCACGAACCGGCATCCTCCCCGGGATCGGCCTCCTGTTGGCGCCTCTGCGTCGCCGACAGCGGAGGCGGGATCCCCCCGGAGCACATGCCGCAGATCTTCGACCCTTTCTTCACCACCAAGGCCGCCGGCGAGGGGCTGGGTCTCGGTCTGTCGCTGTCCTCCCTGATCGTGCGCGATCTCGGGGGCAGCCTCAGTGCCGAGAACGCCCCGGGTGGTGCCGTGCTCATCCTCGTCCTGCCGGCGGTGGAGGTTTGAGCATGGCGGCTCGGGTGGAACGCGTCCTGTTCGTCGACGACGAGGAGACCGTGCGCGAGGCACTGCACCAGTGGCTGACCCTCGCCGGCTACGCCGTCTCGACCTTCGAGACCCCGGAGGGCGCGCTCGCCGAGATCGACGAGCGCTTCCCCGGCATCCTCGTCACCGACATCCGCATGCCGCGGATGGACGGTCTCGCGGTGCTGGAATCGGCGCTGGCCCGGGACCCGGAGATCCCGGTCCTGCTCGTCACCGGCCACGGCGACGTGCCGATGGCGGTGGAGGCGATGCGGCGCGGCGCCTACGACTTCATCGAGAAGCCCTTCGTCCCCGAGCGCCTCGTCGACGCGATCGGCCGGGCCTGCGAGAAGCGCCACCTCACCTTGCGGCTGCGCCGGCTGCACGCGAGCACGGACGCGCAGGGCATCGAGGGCCGCCTGATCGGCACCTCGCGGGCGATGGAGACCCTGCGGCGTGAGGTGCTCGACCTCGCGGCGACTCCGGTCAACGTGGTCATCAACGGCGAGACCGGCTCCGGCAAGGAACTGGTGGCGCAGTGCCTGCACGCGTTCTCGGCCCGGCGCGAGGGCCGTTTCGTCGCGGTCAATTGCGGCGCCATTCCCGACACGATGATGGAGAGCGAGCTGTTCGGCTACGAGGCCGGCGCCTTCACGGGAGCGCTCAAGCGGCGGATCGGCAAGCTCGAATACGCCCATCGCGGCACGCTCTTCCTCGACGAGATCGAGGCGATGCCGTTGCTCGGTCAGGTCAAGCTCCTGCGCGTCCTGCAGGAGCGCCGCGTGGAGCGCCTGGGCGCGAACGAGGCGGTGGCGACCGACCTGCGCACCCTCTGCGCCAGCAAGGTCGACCTGCGCGCCGAAGCCCAGGCCGGTCTGTTCCGACCCGACCTCTACTACCGCCTCGGCGTCGCGGAATTGCGCATCCCGCCCCTGCGCGAGCGGCAGGAGGACATCCCGCTCCTGTTCGAGCATTTCGCGGCCCAGGCCGCCGAGGCCCATGGCCGGGCGATGCGGCCGCTCGGCGGCCGGCTCGTCGCCGATCTCGTCGCGCGAGCCTGGCCCGGCAACGTGCGCGAGCTGCGCAACGCGGCCGAGCGCTACGCCTTCGGCCTCGACCGCCTCGGCGCCGCGGCGGAGCCGGTCGAGGGCGGACCGCAGCCGCTCGCGGCACGCGTCGAGGCCTACGAGCGCGACCTGATCGGCCGAGCCCTGCAGCAGGCCAAGGGCAACGTGGCGGAGGCGATGCGCCTCCTCGACCTGCCCCGGCGAACCCTCAACGAGAAGATGCAGCGCTACGGGCTGAGCCGCACCGACTACAACGAGTGATACGATTTCCGATTGATCGCTCGGCGATTGCTGCGCGATCGCTTTCGCGATGCGGAAATCGGTCTCGCTCACGTGTGTGGAGCCGGAGGCTCCACCGCGCGGGCTGGCGATACGATTTCCGAACTGATCGTCCGGCAATCGTATGAGGGACCGTCGCGGGTGTCGGAGATGGACGAGGCGGGAGAGGCGACGACAGCACCGGACGAGAGGCAGCCGCGCCGCCTACCGGGCATGGCGATGGACGGCGCGGGTCGGCCGATGGCCCTCTACCGGCCGACGCCGGCCCCGTCGACGCGTTCGCGCTCCATGAGATCCGCCTCGCGCCGCAGCGCTTCGGCCAGCTCCGTCTCCCGCGCCTGCACGCGGGTGGACAAAGCCGCGATGCTGAGCGCCGCCACCGGCCGGCCGGACGCGTCCCTCACCTGCACGCCGATGGCCCCCATCGTCTCGATCACCCGGTCGAGGAGCATGACGTAGCCGCGCGCCCGGGAGGCCCGGACGGCATCCCGGATCTCCGCAATTCCGAGCCTCGGATACGGCCCGAGGCGCTGGGCGACGATGCCGAGGATCGCCTCGATCTCGCGGTCGGGGAGCCAGGCGAGGAGCGCCATCGATCCCGCACCCACCCCGAGGGGGCGGCGGCTGCCGATGTCGAGGTAGTTGGCCCGGATCGGGTAGGAGCCGACCTCGCGGTCGACGCAGACCGCCTCGACGCCGCTGCGGACCGAGAGCAGCACGGTGTCGCCCGACATCTCGGCGAGGCGCATCAGGCTCGGCCGGGCGAGGGTCCGCAGGTCGTCGGACCGCCCGCCGCTCGCCGCGAGCGCGGTCAGTTCGGGGCCGGGGCGCCAGCGCCGCCCGTCCGACGCCCGGGCGGCGAAGCCCTCCTGAGCGAGCGTGTCGAGGATCCGCAGGGCCGTGACCTTGTTGAGCCCGGTCTCGGCCGTGATCTCGGTGAGCCGCCGCGGCGTCGCGGCGGCGAGCGCCCGCATCACCGCGCAGACCTTCTGCACGGCATTGGGCTCGCCGGGCGCGGACGGCTTGGCCTGCAACTCGTCGGGCATGCGATCGCTCACGCCGCCTCGGCCCCGCCGAGGTAGATCCGGCGCAGGAGGGCGCTGTCCTGCAGTTCGTCGGCGCTCCCCTCCCCGGCGACCGCGCCGGCATCGAGGAGGTAGCCGTGGCCGGCGTGCCGCAGGGCCTTCTCGACGAGCTGCTCCACGAGGAGGATGGCCGTGCCGGCACGGGCGAGACGGGCCGCCACGTCGAGGATGCGGTCGACCACGATCGGGGCGAGCCCCCCGGAGGGCTCGTCGAGGATCAGCAGGCGCGGACCGGCGATCAGGCCCTGCGCGACCGCCAGGATCTGCTGCTGGCCGCCGCTCAGGCGCGAGGCCTGCTGGTGGCGGCGCTCGGCCAGTTCGGGAAAGTCGGCGTAGATGCGGTCCAGGGTCTCCCGCGAGGCGCCCTCCCGTCCCGCATAGGTCCCGACGCGCAGGTTGTCCTCGACGCTGAGCGTCGTGAAGACCCGGTGTCCTTCGAGCACCTGGACCAGGCCGGCCCGCACGATGTCGCCCGGCCTCGCCCGGGTGATGTCGGCGCCCGCGAAGCGCACGCGGCCGCGCTGCTTGGGGATCAGGCCCGACAGGGCATGCAGGATCGTGCTCTTGCCCGCGCCGTTGCGCCCGAGCACGACGACGAACTCGCCCTCGTGCACGGTGAGGCTCACCCCATGCACGACATGCGCCTTGCCGTAGGCGACGTGGAGATCCTCGACCTCCAGGAGGACCGCACCGGCACGGGACATCGTCAGGCTCCCAGATAGACGCGAACCACCTCGGCGTCGCGGCGGACCTCGTCGGGGCGACCGTGCTTGATCAGCCGGCCGCGGTCCAGGGCGGTGACGCGGTCGCAGACGCGGAACACGAAGTCGGTGTGATGTTCGACGAGGAGGATGCCGACGCCGCTCTCGCGGATCGCCCCGAGGATGGCGGCGAGATGACCGATCTCGGCGCCGGTGAGGCCGCCTGCCGGCTCGTCGAGGAGGAGGAAGCGCGGGCGCAGCGCCAGCGCCCGGGCGATCTCCAGGAACCGTTGCTCGGCATGCTCCAGCAGGCTCGCC
Organism: Methylobacterium sp. 174MFSha1.1; assembly: GCF_900116815.1. Taxonomy (NCBI): domain Bacteria; kingdom Pseudomonadati; phylum Pseudomonadota; class Alphaproteobacteria; order Hyphomicrobiales; family Methylobacteriaceae; genus Methylobacterium; species Methylobacterium sp. 174MFSha1.1. The sequence continues at coordinate 140,840 of NZ_FPCB01000011.1, forward strand.
CGCCGGTCGATCGCGTGACCGAGCCCGATCCCGTGGATGAGGTCCGCGGCGTGGGCGCGGATCGCGCGCTCCTCGCGGCGTGCGAGCGGCCAGGCGAGCGCCGCCGCGAGGAAGCCCGACCGCACCTCGCGCCATGCGCCGAGCATCGCGTTGTCGAGCACGCTGAGGGAGGGCAGCAGCCGCGGCTTCTGGAAGGTGCGGGATATGCCGAGCCGCGGCCGGCTTTGCACGGAGCGGCGGGCGAGCGAGGTGCCGTCGAGCTCGACGTCCCCGCCATCCGGGCGGTAGTAGCCGGACAGGAGGTTGAGGAGCGTGGTCTTGCCCGAGCCGTTGGGGCCGATCAGCCCGTGGATCTCCCCCGGGCGCAGGTCGAGGGTGATCGCGTCGAGGGCGGTGACGCCGCCGAAGCGCTTGGTGATCGCCCGCGCGACGAGGGCATCGGTGGCGTGTGCGCTCACGGCAGGGCCTCCCGGGCCAGCGGCGCCGGCGCGGGCGCGTCCGGCTCGAGGGGCGACGCACCCAGTGCGCGCCGCAGGCGGGCGAGGTCGGGCCGGACCTCGTGGCTGCCATGGGGCTCGGGCCGCAGGCGGCTCGCGAGCGTGGCGACGAGGCGGCCGATGCCGTCGGGCACCAGCAGCACCACGACCAGGAGGGCGAGGCCGTAGAAGAAGTTGCCGAGCCGGGCCAGCGGCGCCACCATCTCCGGCAGGGCGGTCAGCATGGCGGTGCCGATCAGCGGGCCCAGGATGCTCCCGCGCCCGCCGATGATGATGCAGACGAAGAAGAACAGCCCGATATCGAACACGAACGTGTCCGGCGTGATGTAGGTCTGGAGCGCCGAAAAGAGCGCGCCCGCGATCCCGGCGGTGACTCCGGAGAACACGAACACCGTGAGCTTGGCCCGGAACAGGTTGACGCCGACCGAGGCGGCCGCGACCTCGCTGTCGCGCACCGCGATCAGGGCCCGCCCCCACATCGAGCGCGCGACGCTCCAGGTCATGGCGGTGACGGCGCCGCCGAGCCCCAGGATGAGGCCGTACTGGCCCCGCGGCGTGTCGAAGGGCGCCGGGAAGCCCGGCACCGACAGGCCGGTGCCCCCGCCCGTGAGGCCGCCCCAGGCGAGGGACAATTCGCCGACGATCAGCGCGAAGGCCATCGTCACCATGGCGAAGTAGAAGCCCGGCAGCCGCAGGGAGGGCAGGCCGAGGAGGAGGCCGCCGAAGCCGCCGAGGGCGCCGCAGAGCGGCAGCGCCAGGAACGGGTCGAGGCCGAGGGTGCCGGCGAGGATCGCGAAACCGTAGGCACCGACGGCGAGGAGCCCGACATGCCCGATCGAAAGCTGGCCGGCGAAGCCGACCACGAGGTTGAGGCCCGCGACCAGGACCCAGTAGGCGCCGATCAGGGAGGCGAGGTGAACCTGGTAGAGGTCGCCCGACCAGGCCGGCAGGGAGGCGACCGCGAGGACGGCCAGCAGCGTCAGGCCGACGCGGAGGGCGGGGTGGGACATCAGACCGGCCTCACCCGCTTGTTGCCGAGGAGCCCCTCGGGCCGCAGCAGCAGGACCAGCATCAGCAGACCGACCGCGATCGTCTGCTGGTACTCGCCGCCGAACCAGTAGGTCGCGAAGGCCGAGAGCAGCCCGAGCCCGGCCCCGCCGATCAGCGCCCCGACATTGCTGCCGAGCCCGCCCACCGCGAGCGCGATGAAGCCGTTGAGGGTCAAAGAGAGGCCGAGGGCGAAATACGCGAAGGTGAGCTGGCCGGCCGCGAAGCCGGCGAGCCCGCCGAGCGCCCCGGCGAGCAGGTAGGAGGACAGGCGCACCCGGTCGGTCGGGATGCCGCGGGCGCGGGCGGCGAACGCGTCCTCGGAGGTGGCCTGGAACAGCTTGCCCCACAGGGTCAGGCGCATGAAGGCTTCGAGCCCCGCCGTCATGGCGAGGACCGCGACCACGGGCAGCCAGTACTTCTGGTCGAGGAGGCCGGCGGAGAAATCCTGCGGGATCACCCGCGGGAAGGGCCGCGGCTCGGTGCCCCACCAGAGCCCGACCGCCTGCTGCAGCATGGTGGCGAGCGCCAGGGTGGAGAGGAGCCAGAGATGCTCGTCGGAGCGCGCGAGGACCCGGCGCACGCCGACGATCTCGGTGACGGCGCCGGCCGCCGCCCCGGCCAGCACGGACCCCGCGAGGCCGAGCGCGGTGGGCAGCCCGAGGCCCGCGATGAGCCAGGCGCCGACCACCCCGCCGAGCATGCAGAGATGCCCGGTCGTGACGCTCAGCACGCGCGAGGTCGAGTACATCACGTTGTAGGCGAGCGCCGTCGCTGCGTAGACGGCGCCGATGGCGAGGCCCGAGACGATCACGGCCAGCATAGGTGGCTCCTTGCGCTCTGCGCGATCACCGGGGTGCCGCCTCGTAGCAGCCGTCCCGGAACGAGGCGGCGATGTCGGCGACGATGTTCTTGTCCGGGAAGCCGTTATGATCCTGCGGGCTCCAGCTGTAGCTGGCATAGACGCCGGGAAGGTCCCGGGTCGCTTCGAGCACCGCCTTGATCTTCTTCGGGTCGGTCGATCCGGCCTGCTTCACGGCGTGCTCGATGATCTTCACGGTGTCGTAGCCGAGGGCGACCCACCAGAAGGTGAAGTCGATAGTGCCGCCGAGCGTCGGCTTGATCTTGTCGATCAGGGCCTGGGTCCGCGGCGGGAGCCTGCCGTCGACGTAGGTCGTGCTCTGGTAGCCGGCCGCGAAGGCGTTCTGCCAGTAATCCGGCTTGTTGAGCAGGGCCTTGATCGGGAGCGCCATGATCGCCGGATGGCCCACCACCGGCACGTCCCAGCCCATGTCGCCGCGGGTGTTGAGGATCCGGGCCATCAGGCCGGTGGCGGCGGACCAGGGCATCACCACGTCGGCGCCCGCAGCCCTCGCCTTGGTCATCTCGTCCGTGAGGTCGGTCTTGTTGGGATCGATCAGCACCGAATAGACCGGCTTCACCCCGGCCTGCTCCAGGAGCGCCGCCGCGGTCTTGGCGCTGGAGGTGCCGTAGCCCGAGGTGTCGCCGATCACCGCCACCTTCCGGCGCTTGAGTACGTCGAGGGCGTAGGCGTTGCCGCCCTCGATCCACTGCCGGTTGGTGTTGATCGCCCGGAAGGCCAGCGGATACTTCTTCGGATCCGTGAGCTCGTCGATCGTCCCGATGATGATGTTGGGGATGCCGGCCCGGGCGACGATCGGCACGGTGGCGAGGGATTCGCCCGAATTCACCGGCCCGATGACGAACTGCACCTTGTCGCTGAACAGGAGCTGCTGGGCGAGGTTCACCGCCTTGGTGGGTTCGCCCGCCGTGTCGCGGGTGAGGAGTTCGAGGGGGCGGCCGTCGATGCCGCCGGCCGCGTTGATCTCCTTGATGGCGAACTGCACGCCCTGGTTCTCGGCGATGGCCGCCGAGGAGAGCGGCCCGGTGAGCGACGAGAGCCATCCGATGCGGATCGGCTCCGCGGCCTGGCCGGGTCCGGACGAGAGCAGGCCGAGGCACGCGGCAAGTCCGTAGATCCACGCTGATGATCGCATCCCGTACCTCCCCTGCCGGATCGGACCGGCCTGTTGTCTCGACGATTGGTGGCGCGCCGACGCCCCGCTCCAGGGATGGCGGCCGGGTGTCGCTTTCTCCCCTCCGGGTGCCGCAGGGCTTTCGGGAAAGGATCGGCGCTGGTTTCCCCTCCCCCGCAGAGGGGGGAGGGAAAAAGCCTGCGTCTCTTCTTTCCCCTTCCCCTCACACCTTGAGCGAACCGGTGACCGCGGGCGTCTCGGTCGGCGCCATGCGGCGGCCCCGCTCGTCCCCGGCCAGCACCGCGTCCAATCGGGAGCGCCGCCGCCCGCGCCAGGCGAGGACGACCTGCGTGCCCACGAGCAGAACCGCCAGCGCCGCGAAGATCGCGCTGATCGGGCTGCCGACGAAGGTCCACGGATCGCCCCGCGAGAGCAGCAGGGCGCGACGGAAGTTCTCCTCCAGCCGCGGGCCGAGGACGAAGCCGAGCAGCACCGGGGCCGGATGGAAGCCGAGCCGCATCAGTCCGTAGCCGACGATCCCGATCACCAGCGTCTGCAGAACGCCGAACATCTCGTTGTTCGTGCTGTAGACGCCGACACAGATGAAGAACAGGGCGCAGGGATACAGGAACCGGAACGGGATCTGCAGCAACCGCACCCAGATCCCGATCAACGGCACGTTGAGGAGGACGAGGAGGATGTTGCCGATCCAGAAGCTCGCGATGAGGCCCCAGAACATGTCCGGATGCTCGGTCATGAGCTGCGGACCCGGCGTGATGCCCTGGATGATCAGCGCACCGAGGATCAGCGCCATCACGGCGTCGCCCGGGATGCCGAGGCTCATGGTCGGCACGAAGTCGCCCTGGACGGAGGAATGCGTCGAGGCTTCCGGGCTCGCCACGCCGCCGATCGCGCCGCGGCCGAACCGCTCCGGGTGGCGGCTCACCCGCTTCTCCGCTGCGTAGGCGATGAAGGAGGCGATGGTCGGACCGGTTCCGGGGATCAGCGAGCACAGGCTGCCGACCAGGGTGCCGCGCAGGATCGGCAGCGCGGCCTCCCGCAGGTCGGCCCGGCTCGGGCGCATGTCGCGCATCCGCACCGTCACGCCCGACAGGTCGCCGACGGTGAGTTTGTTGATGCTCTTGAGGAACTCGGCGATGCCGAAGAACCCGAGCGCCACCGCCACGAGGTCGATGCCGTTGTAGAGCGACATCGCCCCGAAGGTGAACCGGCTCGTCCCGGTGTCGAGATCGCTGCCGACGCAGCCGAGGACCAGCCCGACGAGCGTCATCGCCACGCCCTTGAGGGCCGAGCCCCGGGCCAGGGTGGCCCCGGCGAGGAGCCCGAGCAGCATCAGGGTGCTGATCTCGGCCGGGCCGAACTGGAAGGCGATGCGCACGAGGAGCGGCGCGAACAGGATCATCTGCACGATGCCGAAGGCGGCGCCGAAGAACGAGGCGAGCATCGTGATGCCCAGAGCCACGCCGCCGCGGCCCTGGCGGGTCATCGGGTACCCGTCGAGACAGGTCACCGCGTGCGAGGGGTGGCAGGGCAGGTTGAGCAGGATCGAGCAGATCGCCCCGCCATACTGCGCCCCGTAATAGATCCCCGCGAGCATCAGGATCGCGGCGACCGGCGGCATCCCGAAGGTGAGCGGCAGCAGGATCGAGATCGTCGCCATGATGCCCATCCCGGGCAGCACGCCGATGAGGTTGCCGATCAGCACGCCGACCAGGCTGAACAGGAAGTTGTGCGGCTGAAGCGCGACCGAGAAGCCGTGGATCAGGTTGGCGAATGTGCTGTCCATGACCCTATCCCCGCCAGAACGGCATCTGGAACTTCAAGGCCAGGGTGAAGACCAGCCCCGCCACCACGGTCATCGCGAGCGCGAGGACCAGTGCGGCGCGCAACGTGCCGCTGCGGTCGCCGAGCGCCGAGACGAAGACGCAGGCGAAGGTCGCGGGCCCGAGGCCGAGATGCTCCCCGAGCACCATGAACAGCACGATCCCGAGCACGATGCAGAACCAGCCGCGCCAATCCGGCCGCCCCCCCTCCCCGCCCTCGTGCTCCGCCGCCTCCGGCGTCACGGCGATGAGCAGCCCGACCGTGCCGAGCGCGCAGCCGACCAGCATCGGGAAGAGGCCGGGGCCGACCCGCGCCAGGGTGCCGAGGCCGAGGGTGCGGGCCTCGAGCACGACCGCGAGGCCCAGGAGGAGCATCAGGCCGCCCGCCCCGTAACGGCGGGCGATGGACGCCGAGGCGTGCATGGTCAGCCCCGCGGGTCAAGCTGGTGGAGGGGCAGGCCCCGGGCGCGTTCGGTGAGGGGCGGGATCGCAGCCATCATGCCCCCTCCGGGTGGTAGTTGCGCAGCAGGTTGGCGGCCTTGTCCGGCACCTCCATCTCGAAGCCAAGGATCGCCGCGGAGAGGGCCTTGCCGTAATTGTCGAGGCAGAGCGACCGGGACACGCCGCCGCCGAGCGCCCCCTCGGCGACGAAGTTGAGCACGCCCAGCCGGTCGACCGCGTAGCGGGTGACCTGGCCCGTCACCATGCCGGCGTAGAACGCCTTGAAGCGCTCGGCCGTGAGCTGCTCCTTGAGGTAGGGGTAGAGGTCCGGCTCGTAGGCGATGACCGTGATGTTCGAGGTGTTGCCCTTGTCGCCGGAGCGGACATGGGCCACGTGCTGCAGGGGCAGGCGCATGGGCTCTCAGCTCTCGTAGATGGTGGTGACGGGGGACAGCGCCTCGCGCGGGACGAGCGACGACCACACGCCGATCACCTCGCGGGTGCGGTCCTGGTGCGGCACGCGCTTGCCGGTCATGCCGACGCCCGACACCGCCATGCCGTCGACCTCGCGGCCGACCTTGAGCGCTTCCTCCCGGGTGCGGGTGCGGGCGGCGACCCGGACGGCGATCTCGTAGGGCTCCGGGCCGGTGCGCGCCGCACTGCCGCCATGGATGGCGTTGAGGCCGACGAAGTCGATGCGGATCTCCTCGGCCTGAAGGCCGACGATCCGGAACCGCTCCTCCAGGATGCGCTTGGCCAGTTCCGCCCGGCGCAGGGCGCCCGGTCCGGCATAGAAGAACATGTCCTCGCCGACGAAGCCCTCCTGGCAGGCGATCGACACCTTGAGGGTCGGGGTGCGCGGCTTGCCGGAGATGCGCGACACCCGCACGCGGTCGTGGCCGACCTCCTCGAGTTCGGTCGTGGTGAAGTCCACCACCACGTCCGGGGTGATGTAGTTCGCCGGGTCGTGCACCTCGTAGAACAGCTGCTCCTTCAGGGTCCGGAGGGTGACCGCGCCGCCCGTTCCGGCCACCTTGGTGATCACCGCCGAGCCGTCGCTCTCGACCTCGGCGATCGGGAAGGCGAGGTCCCAGGGGTCCGGCACGTCCTTGAAGCCGGGGTCGCAGAAATAGCCGCCGGTCGCCTGCGCGCCGCATTCGAGCACGTGGCCGATCCCGTTGCCGGGTCCGAGGCGGTCATGGTCGAGGGGATCCCAGCCGAATTCGTGCATCATCGGCGCCATGAAGATCGACGGATCGGCGACGCGCCCGGTGACGACGATCTGGGCTCCCTCCCGCAGGGCCGCGACGATCGGCTCGGCGCCCATATAGGCTTCCGCCGAGACGATCGAGCCGGCCAGCGACGCGCTCGGCCGCCCGTCCTCCATCAGCGTGTCGGTGAGGTCGAGGACGCGGTCGGTGATCAGGCTGCCCGAGATCGCCGCAACCTTCGTGCCCTTCGGCGCCCCGCATTCGCGCAGCCAATGGACGATGCGCAGGGCCGCCCCCTCCGGGTTGATCCAGCCCTGGTTGCTGATGATCCGCGTGCCCCGCCGCAGGCAGCCGGGCAGCACCCGCTGCATCCGGTCGTCGAGATAGGTGTCGTAGCCGGGAAAATCCGGATCGCGGCGCTTGCGCACCTGTGCGGCGGAGATCGTCGCCTCCGCCATGGTCTCGAAGCAGAGATAGTCGAGGTCGCCCCGCTCGGCGTTGAGGCGCGCCGGCTCCAGCCGGTCGCCCCACCAGGCCGAGCCCGATCCGATCCGCAAACCCGCCATCCCGTTCCTCCCTGACCTCGCCGACGACACCGGAATCTTTTTTCTGTTCGGCAGGTGACGCCGGAAATTCTGCTGAACGGCGACGCCGGACCTTCTATCCGACGGCGACGCCGGACCTTCTATCCGACGGCGACGCCGGACCTTCTATTCGACGGCTACGCCGGTCTTGGCGACGATCCCCGGCCACCGGGCGACCTCGTCGCGAACCATCTGTCCGAAGGCGTCGGGAGCCATGCCGCCCGGCGTCGCGCCGAGCGCGAGCAGGCGGGCCGTGGTCTCCGGCTCCGCCAGCACGGCGGCGATGCGCGATTGCAGCAGGTCGACGATCGGTCGCGGGGTCCCGGCGGGCGCGAGCAGCCCGAACCAGGCCGAGACTTCGTAGCCGGGCACACCGGCCTCCGCCATGGTCGGCACGTCCGGAAGTCCGGGGAAGCGGGCCGCCGTCGTCACGGCGAGCGCCCGCAGCGTTCCGGCCCGCACGTGCCCGATCGCCGAGGGCAGGTTGTCGAAACCGAGCGTGATGTGGCCCGCGATGAGATCGTTCAGCATCGGCCCGCCGCCCCGGTAAGGGACGTGGGTGAGCGGGATCCCGGCCATCACCTTGAGAAGCTCGCCCGACATGTGCGGCGAGCCGCCCGTCGAGGTCGAGCCGAAGGTCAGGCCCTCGGGCGTGGCGCGGGCCAGCCGGAACAGCCCCGCGAGGTCGGCGACCCCGAGCGAGGGATTGGCCAGCAGCACGTTCGGCGTGGAGGCGACGACGGTGATCGGCGCGAAGTCGCGCACCGGGTCGTAGGGCAGGCTGCGGAACACCGCGGCGTTGATGCCGTGGGTGTTGATGGTCGCCATGACCAGGGTGTAGCCGTCCGGCGCGCTGCCCGCGACCGCCTTGGTGCCGATGTTCCCCGAGGCGCCCGGCCGGTTGTCCACGATGGCGTGCTGGCCGAAGCGCTTGTCGAGCCGGTCGGCGATCAGGCGCGCCAGGATGTCGGTCGTCCCGCCGGGCGGGAACGGGACCACGATCCGGATGATGCGGTCCGGATAGGCGGCGAGCGCCGTTTCCGGAACGGCCAACGACGCGAGCAGGCCCAGAGACAATCCCAAGCACGACCGACGGTCCACGGTGCCTCTCCGTGCGCTTCGCGAGTACGCCGCCCTCCAGGGATAGTTCCGTCATGCGGAACTACTGCGGTCGTCCTCGCCCCTGCCCCGTCCGCTGCAGCCGATTGACGTTCCAGCGGACGTAACAGTGTTGACAGGGTCTAACCGAGAAGGCAACCATCTTCCGAACAAAGGCCGCCCTGGAATATCCGCGGGGGCCACCCGGAGGATGCCCGATGCTTCGTTCCGCTCCATGGACCTGTGCGCCCCGGCCCTTGGTGGCGGCGGCCCGGTGAGCATCGTCGCCGGCGTCGGGCTGACGCCGTTCGGGCGCCACGAGGGGCAGTCCACCCTCGACCTGATGAGCCTCGCGGCGGCCGATGCGCTGGCGGATGCGGAGCTGGAGCGGGGCGACGTCGACGGGCTGATCACCGGCTACTCGACCACCCACCCGCACCTCATGCTCTCCACCGTCTTTGCCGAGCATTTCGGGCTGCGCCCGGACTACGCCCACGCGGTGCAGCTCGGCGGCGCGACCGGCTTCGCGCTGGTGATGCTCGCCCACCTCCTGGTCGAGGCCGGGGCGGCGCGGCGGATCCTGGTGGTGGCGGGGGAGAACCGCCTCACGGGCCAGTCCCGCGACGCCGCGATCCAGACCCTCGCTCAGGTCGGCCACCCGCTCTACGAGGTGCCGCTCGGCCCGACGATCCCCGCCTATTACGGCCTAGTCGCCGCCCGCTACGCCCACGAATACGGCGAGCAGGACCTGGCGGCGCTCGCGGTGCTGATGCGGGCCAATGCCGCCCGTACGCCGGGCGCCCACCTTCGCACTTCGATCACCGCCGAGGAGGTCAGGGCCTCGAAACCCATCGCCGCCCCCTTGCGCCTCCTCGATTGCTGCCCGGTCTCGGATGGCGGCGCGGCCTTCGTGATCGCCCGGGACGAGCCTCGGCGGCGCGGGCCCCGCATCCGCGGAGCGGCCCAGGCCCATACTCATCAGCACGTCAGCGCCGCGGCCTCGCTCACCGCCTTCGGGGCGGGAGACTGCGCGGCCCGCGCGCTCGCCGCGGCGGGCGTCGGGCTGCCCGACATCCGATACGCCGCGATCTACGACAGCTTCACGATCACCCTGGCGATCCTCCTGGAGGAGATCGGTCTCGCGCCGCGGGGCGGGGCCGGGCGGCTCGCTGCCGCGGGGCACTTCGATCCCGGCGGCTTCATGCCGCTCAACACCCATGGCGGCCTCTTGAGCTACGGCCATTGCGGGGTCGGGGGCGCGATGGCGCACCTCGCCGAGACGGTGCGCCAGATGCGCGGCGAGGCCGGCCCTCGCCAGATCCCGCCGCCCGCCCTGGCGCTGCTGCACGGCGACGGCGGCGTCCTGTCCTCTCACGTCAGCCTCGTGCTGGAGAATGCCCGATGAGTCCGGACCCCTCGAGCCGCGAGCCCGCGGACTGGACGCGGGGCGGCGAGGGCCTCGCCTTCGCACGCTGCCGCGCCTGCGGGCACGTCCAGTATTTTCGCCGTCCGTTCTGCCCGGCCTGCGGCGCCCGCGACCTCGCGGTGGCGCAGGCCTCCGGTCGCGGCCGGGTCTACGCGCTGACCGTCGTCGCACGGGCGCCGTCGCCGGACCTCGCCGTCCATGGTCCCTACGTCGTCGCGCTGATCGATGCCGAGGAGGGTTTCCGGTTCATGGCCCATGCGGCCGAGGGACTGGCGATCGGCGCGCCCGTGCGCACCGCCTTCCGCGCCTTCGGGACCGGGCGCGTCCCCTATTGCCTGCCGGAGGACCATGAGTGATGTCGAATCTCGCAGCGGCCCTCGACCCGCGCAGCGTCGCGGTGATCGGCGCCTCGGAAAACCCGGACAAGATCGGCGGACGCCCGCTCCTCTATCTCGCCCGGTTCGGCTTTCGCGGCGAGGTCATCCCGGTCAACCCGCGGCGGGAGGAGGTCCAGGGCCTGCGCACGGTGCCGCGCCTCTCCGATCTCGACCGGGCGCCGGACCTCGCCATCGTGGCGGTCCCGGGCGAGGCGGCGGTCGCGGCCCTCGACGAATGCGGCGCCATGGGCGTCAAGGTCGCCATCATGATGGCGTCCGGCTTCGGCGAGACGGATTCCCAGCACGGCAAGGCCGCCGAGCGGGCCATGGTGGCGCGCGCCCGGGCCCGCGGCATGCGGGTGATCGGCCCCAATTCGCAAGGGCTGGCGAATTTCGGCACGGGGGCGGTGCCGAGCTTCTCCAGCATGTTCCTCGAGGTTCCGCCGCTCGACGGCCCGGTCGGCATCGTCAGCCAGAGCGGCGCGATGAGCGTCGTGCCGTACGGGCTGCTGCGCGGACGCGGCATCGGGGTGCGCCACACCCACGCCACCGGCAACGACGCCGACGTCACCGTCTGCGAACTCGCCGCCGCGGTGGCCGAGGACCGGGCGTTGAAGCTCCTCCTCCTCTACCTGGAGAGCATCCCGGACCCGCATCACCTCGCGCAGGCGGCGGAGGTCGCCCGCTCCCACGGATTGCCGATCGTCGCGCTGAAATCCGGCCGCACCGAAGCCGGGCAGGCCGCCGCGCAGTCGCATACCGGCGCGCTCGCCAACGAGGACCGGGTGGTCGACGCCTTCCTCGAGCAGCACGGGATCTGGCGGGCGCGGGACACCGCCGACCTCGTCGAGGCGGCGGAACTCTACCTCAAGGGGTGGCGCCCGGAGGGCCGCCGCATGGTGGCGATCAGCAATTCGGGCGCGACCTGCGTCATGGCGGCGGATGCCGCCTCCGCGGCCGGCCTCACCCTGGCACCCCTGAATGAGGCCACGCAAGGAGAGCTCCGCACGATCCTGCCGAGTTTCGCCTCGGTGCGGAACCCGGTCGACATCACGGCGGCGCTCATGACGAACAGCGCCCTGTTCAGCCAGATCCTGCCGGTGATCGCCCGCGACCCTTCGGCGGATGCCTTCCTGGTCGGCGTGCCGGTGGCCGGCCGGGCCTACGATGTCGACGCCTTCGGCCGCGACACCGCCGCCTTCGCGGCCGAGACCGGAAAGCCGGTGGTGATCGTCGCGCCGCAGGAGCTCGTCGCCAAGCCGTTCCGCGAGCGCGGCCTGCCGGTCTTCCCCGGCGAAGGCGCCGCCGTGCGGGCGCTGCACCAGTTCGTCCTCCACCACGAGCGGATGCAGGCGGCCGCCGCCCGCCCGCGGGCCGGGGCGGTCGCGCCGGTCTCGCAGCGCTCCTCCCGCCTCCTCGACGAGGCGCGGAGTCTCGCGCGGCTCGCGGAGGCGGGGATCCCGGTTGTGCCGCACCGGCTCTGCCGCACGCCCGAGGAGGCGGTCGCGGCAGCCGCCGCCCTCGGCGGGCCGGTGGCCGTGAAGGGCTGCTCGCCGGACGTGGCGCACAAGAGCGAACTCGGCCTCGTCCATCTCGGGTTGAGCGGCGCCGCGCCGGTCGCGGCCGCCTTCGAGGCGTGCCGTGCGGCGCTCGGCCGGCACGGGAGTAGCTTCGCGGGCGTGATCGTCGCGGCGATGAGGCGCGGGCGGCGCGAATTGATGCTGGGCGCCCACCGCGACGCCTTCTTCGGACCGGTCGTGGTGGTGGGCGACGGCGGCAAGTACGTCGAGGCGATGCCCGACGTCGCCCTGCTGCTGCCGCCCTTCGACGAGGACGACGTGCGCCGGGCGATCGGGCGCCTGCGCATCGCGCCGGTGGTCGCCGGCACGCGGGGCGAGCCGCCGCTCGCCCTCGACCGCTACCTCGCCGCCGCGGTCGCGGTCGGCCGGCTGATGACGCAAGACCGCCGCATCGCGAGCCTCGACGTGAATCCCATCGTGGTCGGCAGCGACCCGGAGACCTGCGCGGCGCTCGACGCGGTCGTGTTCGAAAGCGACGAGGAGGAAGACACCCTATGATCCGACGCCGAGACCTCGCCGCCTGCCTCGCCGGAGCCGGCGCCCTCGCGCTGGCGCCGCGGGCCGCCCGCGCCGCCGCCTGGCCGGCGCGGCCCGTCGGCGTCGTGGTGCCCTATCCACCCGGCGGCTCGACGGACATCACGGCCCGGATCGTCGGAGAACGGCTGTCCGTGGCCCTCGGCCAGCCTCTCGTGATCGACAACCGGTCGGGGGCGGGCGGCAACCTCGGCATGGATGTCGTCGCCCGCGCGGCTCCGGACGGCTACACGCTCGGCGTCGCCACGACGGCGCACGCCATCAACATGACGTTGTTCCGCAAGCTCAATTACGACACGCTCAAGAGCTTCGCTCCCGTCGCCCTGCTCACGGAGAATCCTCTCGTTCTGGTGGTGCCGGAGGCGGCGCCGTGGCGCGACGTGGGCGCTCTCATCGCGGCGGCCAAGGAGAAGCCCGGAGCCCTGAACTTCGCCTCGTCGGGCGTCGGCCAGTCGACGCATCTCGCAGCCGAACTCTTCGCCTCGATGGCGGGGATCAAGCTCACTCACATCCCCTATCGGGGCAGCGCGCCCGCGATCACCGACGTGATCGCCGGACGGGTCGATCTGATGTTCGACACCACCCAATCCGTGCTCTCGCACGTGGAGGGCGGACGGGTGCGGGCGCTCGGCATCACCTCGGCGGAGCGGCTGCCGCGGGCCAAGGACATCCCGACGATCCGGGAGGCCGCCCTGCCCGACTACGTCGCCATCGCATGGAACGGGCTGGTGGCGCCCAAGGGAACCCCCTCCGACACCGTCCAGCGTCTCCATGCCGAAACCGTCCGGGCGCTGCAGGAGCCGGGGATCGTCGCGAAGTTCGAAGCGCTCGGGGCGACCTCCCGCCCGCTCTCGACCGAGGCGTTCGGCGCCTTCATGGCCGACGAGATCGCCAAGTGGGGCGCCGTCGTGAAGCAATCCGGAGAGACGCTCGACTGAAGACGCCATCTCGCAAGGAACGGCCGCTCGGCGAGGCGAAGTGCACAACGTCGAGAGCATCGATCCTTCCGCGGTTTCAGGACACCTCCAGGACATTCGTTGCGGGTGTGGAATGTGTTTGGTGGCGACGGTTCGAGACTTTTGCCTCCATCGAGCAGCATGCGACCACCAGGCCGATGCACCTCGCGAGGACGACGATTGCGCGCGTCGTTCGTCTCCGATGAAGGAGGCAACCGTCAGGACTTGACCTGGCCGGTCCGTCCGCGACGTGGAGGGCGCTATGATCTGACACCAATTCGGCAGGCGCCGAACCGCCGCTCGGGCTTCGCGTCCGCTACCCGACCGGATTCCCGGCTGAGGAACGAAAGGCGCCAGGACAGCATTCCTCACACCAGCCAGCATGGCCGTAAGGACGCCCGCCCATGACGCTCTTGATCATTCTCATCCTGCTCATTCTGCTCTTCGGTGGAGGCGGCAGCTTCTACGGTGGTGGGCGCTACCGCACCGGCGGCCTCGGCATCGGTGGCATTCTGCTCATCATCCTGGTCGTGCTCCTGCTCACCGGCCGGATCACGATCTGACCTCCCCTGGCCGGCGCCGGTGTCCTCCGTCCGGGCCCGGCCGCGAGGGCGATGTGGCACGCCCCGGCGCTCGGCGGCGGTGCGACACCGCTTCCGGACGAACAGTTCGGAAACGGTGTCGCCAGCCCGCACGGCGACCTTGAGCGAAACTGGTTTCCGCCCAGCGAAAGCGATCCGACAGGATCGCCTGAAGCACTCGGTCGGAAACCGTATGAGTCCCGGTCCGAACCGGATCGGACGCTATCTCGTGTTGCCGTCCATCACGGCTGCCGCCGCGGCGAGACCCCACCGAACGAGATCCTCGGCTTCCGCGGCAGTTTTCGCCTCGGCGTAACACCGGAGCTCCGGGGCGTTACCCGACGCCCGGAAGTGGATCGTCCGATCGCCGTCGAGCCCGATCCTGATCCCATCCTGCTCGTCGACCACTTGCGGCGATCCGACGGGACGCAGAAATTCTCGACGGAACGTCCCGTCCTTGAGCTGCCCGAGGAAGGCGCCGCTTCGCTCGGCCGCGATGTTGGGAAGCCGGTTGCTCGCGGTCTCGCCCACCTCGAGCGCGACGACGAGGTCGGCCAGCGGCATGACCGCCTGCCGGGCAGCGGCCAACGTTGCGAGGATCGGCAGAACCGCGTCGCGCGTCGGCAATCCGGGAAGGATTTTGTCGCCGATGGGACTGTCCGACCCGAGCAGGAACCCGCCATTGGCCTCGAAGCCGCAGACGACCTTCGCCCCGTCCCGCCTCGCCTGCTCCATGCCGGCAATCACGAAGGGGGAACCGACCTTGGTGCGCAGCACGCGCCGGAAGCCGCCCACGCGCTCGATGGCGGAGCCGGCCGTCACGGGCACGACGACGGCGTCGGCGCCGAGGTACCGTGCCGTGATGAGCCCGAGCACATCCCCGCGCACGATTCGGCCGGCACCGTCCGCGAGCAGGGGGCGATCCGCATCGCCGTCGGTCGTCACGAGGGCGTCGAACTCGCCGGATGCCATGACGTCGTGGATGAACGCGACGTCTTCCGGTCGATGAGCCTCGGTATCGATCGGCACGAACGTCTCGGATCGGCCGATCGGCACCGCGTCGGCGCCGAACCCGGCGAGCACGTCGACGAGCAGGTCGCGGGCGACCGAACTCTGCTGGTAAACGGCGATCTTCAGACCGGACAGGATGTCCGCCTCGAATGCGTCGAGGTACCGACGGCGATACCGCGCGATCGCGTCCGGCTCCTGCTCGGCCGGGACATCGGGAGGAAGAGGAGCGCCCGTCGCGACGTCGCCGAGAGCCGCCAGGATCGCGGCTTCGTCGGCTTTGGTGATTTCGCCTTCGGGGCGATAGAATTTCAATCCGTTACGATCTTCCGGGATGTGGCTGCCGGTGACCATGACGGCACAGCTTCCGCGCCGCCGCGCCTCGAGCGCGAGGGCGGGGGTCGGCAGCGGGCCGCAATCGACCGCCGTGAAGCCGGCGGAGGCGGCTGCCGTAGCGACGGTCGCGGCGATCCCCGCGCTGCTGTTGCGCAAATCACGCCCGATCACGACCTCGCGGTTGGCCCCCGCCTCCTTGCCGACCGAGGCGAAGAACGCGGCGGCATAGGCGAAACTGGCCTGTCCGACAAGCTCCGTCACGAGGCCGCGCAGTCCAGAAGTTCCGAATTTCAAACTGCTCATGAATCTTTACTCGCTGAATGACGCAAGAACGTCCTGGTCGGGATATGCCGGTGCGAGCACTCACAGCGCGCGTGGATGCCCCCGCTTCCTCCGTCATTGAGAGGATGTCTCGCATTGAGAGGATGTCTTGGCCTGTTGCAAGCGCGAATGAGCCACCGTCTCCGCGTGAAGAGCCGTGCCCGCCGAGCCTGCCGCCGCCCGCCGGCGGCCCACGACCTTCGATGCCACGGCCCTCGCGCTGAAGCGACAAATCCTCGGCGATTGAGCGGTCCAGACCTCGAAGCCACCCTGCCCGTGCGGACCGTCGACCGGTACCCGCGCGGCCCATGGCCTGCGGGGAAACGCTCGCCGCCTCCGGCGTCGCGGCGCCGGTCTTCCCGGTCGTGGGACGACTGCACCGTCGAGCTCGCGCAGGCGATCCGCGTCGGCCATCACGTGACGGCGATGCGGCGGTTGAAGGCGCTTCATCGTCATGGACGAGGCCCGGGTCGGGCAGCAGGGGTGCGGCTGCTGTCGCGGGGGATGCGGGGACCGCGCCCGTCAAGGACCGGTTGCGCGCCGGTCACGCAAGCGGGCAATCCCGATCGTCGCGATGGAGTGTGCGGCCTCGACCGCGTATGGCAGCGGACCGGCAGCCAGGACGCATCGGGGTATGGGTCTGCGATCGTTGGGCGTGGCGCGGGCGATGGGACGCATGAGGGCCGCAGGTCTGCCGACGACGCCTGACTGCCTCCTGCAGCTTCAAGACATGCATCAAGGGTAGGAAATCGTGGCTGTGAGTGTGAGCCGTGGCGCCGTGCCCGTAGGCGCCGTCGGCGGCATCGTGATGATGCTGCTCGGCGTGTTGTTCTTCGCGTTGAACGACACGATGGGGAAATGGCTGCTCGGCACCTACGCGGTCGGTCAGCTCATGCTCGTGCGCAGCATCTCCGGCCTGTGCGTGATGGCGCCTGCCATCCACCGGGTGGGGCTCGGCGGGTTCCGCGACGCGCCGCGCCCGGGTCTGCAGCTGCTGCGGGCGGCTTTCTCGACGCTCGAAGCGTCGCTCTTCTTCTGGGGCGTCAGCACGCTGCCGCTGGCCGAGGTCATGACCTACTACATGGCGGGTCCGATCTACGTCACCGCCCTCTCCCCCCTGCTGCTCGGCGAGCAGGTGGGCTGGCGTCGCTGGGCGGCCATCGCGGTAGGTTTCTGCGGGGTCGCCCTCGCTCTGCACCCCTCACCGGGATCGTTGTCCGTGGGAGCGGTCTGCGCCCTCGCCGGCAGCTTCTTCTACGCGCTGTTCCTCGTCACCACCCGCAAGCTGGCGGCCGTGCCCGGGACCGTTCTGATGACGAGCCAACTCGTCTCGTCCCTGATTTTCGGGGCGGCTCTCGTGCTCGCCTATGGCTGGACCCCGACCGGACCGACGGACTTCGCGCTGATGCTCCTGCTCGGGGTGGGATCGCTGCTGGGCAACCTGTGTGTGAACCAATCCCTCAAGTTGGCACCTGCTACGACGGTCGTCCCGTATCAATACACGCTGATCCTATGGGGGATGCTCTTCGGCTACCTCTTCTTCGGTGAAATGATCGGCCCGCTCACGCTGGCCGGTGCCGGCATCATCGTGGCCAGCGGCCTCTTTATTTTCTTGCGTGAGCAGCAATTGGGGAGAAAGTCGAAGGCCCAACTTGCACCGTCCCAGCCGGCAATCGCGAAGTTGCATGATCTTGATTGAGCGACGATCGCCGACTGCCTCCGGCCGCATGGACATGAGGTGACTGCAATGTGCCGTCGATGACGCCCGATCACGCAGCTTGCGGCTGCCGCTCCATCCTGCCGATGACGAGGCAGCCTCGCCTGGGCGGGGATGAGGGCGGCCGGTAGGGCGAGGCGACGTTGCGCCCGTGCACGGCAGGCAGCGTGCCGACCTCCGGCGGCGGACAGCCCCGGCGCATCGTCGTCAGCACCCGCTTCCAATCCGCAACGTGGAGGCCGGACGCCGTCCGGTCGGGGAAGATCAAGGGCAGCGCCAGCAGGTTGCCGGTCTCGTCGCGACCGACCGCGACGGTACGCCGGATCTCGTCCCGGGAGCAGGCGGAGCGCAAAGATGGCATCTGCCCCGATTCGACGTCGCCGGCCCACTGCGTCGACGTGGGCATCCCGACCGCTCGAATGGCTTCCATCTTTCTACCCGCAGACCGGATGAGAAACATCTGGTTGACCTGTGCGCCCATACCGGTAGAAATCCTGCCACCAGCCGAGACGTCGGGCGCGCCGCGCCCGATCTTTGACCTCTTCATGGGCGCTTCGACCGACGCAGAGTCGACGGCATGGCCCAGTCGTCTTGCCATCGTCTGACGCATCTCGCGTCACGTCGGCCGCTGATCTCGCGCGCCCAGGAGGTGACCATCCCCGAGGCAACGATCCCGCACGCGCCCTCGCGACCAAGGGTCCTCGCCGGTCTGATCGCCGCCACGGTGCTGCTGCCGCTCGTCATCCTGCTCGTCGGCCTGTGGGAGCGGCAGCGCGGCGTCGACGACTGGGCCGAATTCGCGGCCGAGTATGACCGCCTCGCCAGGGTCGTGATGGATCTCGAGGCGCGCACGCCACGCGACGGGCGCCCCGATTTCCGCCTGCAGTTCCGCCACGACGGCAAGACCTACGGCGGGCCCCTCGCCGTGGTGAAGGCGCGCGAGGCGCGCGACGGGACCGGAACGCTCGTCGCCGTGATGGAGTGGCGCCGCTGGCTGCCGCCGGTCGCGATCGCGGGCGGTGGCATCGCGGCCGGGCTCTCCCTCCTCGTGCTGATCGCCGGGGCATCGCTCGGACGGCTCGGGCGCGGCTCGCGCGACGCGCTGGTGCGCGGCTTCTCGCTGATGCGCCGGCTCCTCCCGGCGATGCTGGCCGTCCAGATCCTGGCGGCGACCCTCGGCTTCGTCGCCGTCGTCGTCTTCGAGGCAGGGCTGCTCGTCCAGGGCGGCCTCTCCGGCGACGGGATGAAGCTCCTGGGGATCGCCGCCGTCGCGGTCGGCGCCACGCTCGTCGCGGCGGGCGGGGCCCTCCTCGGCCTGCGCCGCGCGCTCCATGCCTTCGCGCCCGACCCGCTGACGATCCTCGGCCGGCCGATCTCCCCTGTCGAAGCGCCGGGCCTGTGGCGCCTCGTCGAGGGTCTCGCCGGGCGGATGGGAGCGCTGAAGCCCGAGGCGGTGGTCGTCGGCCTGACGGACGGCTTCTTCGTCACCTCCGGCCCGGCGGTGCTGGAGCCCGGCGGCGCGCGGCTCTCGGGCCGCATCCTCCACCTGCCGCTTCCGCACCTCGCCCTGATGCGCGGCGACGAGATCGCGGCGATCATCGCCCACGAGCTCGCGCATTACGCCGGCGGCGACACCGCCTACAGCCAGCGCTTCCTGCCGATCTATGCCGGGGTCGCGCGCTCGCTCGACGCGGTGGCGGCGCGCGAGCGCCACGCCCTCGGCCTGCTCGGGCCGTCGCTGCGGCTCGGCCGGTTCGTCATGGAGCGCTTCCACCTCGCCGTGCGCCACTGGAGCCGGGTGCGCGAGTTCGCCGCCGACGCGGCGGGCGCCAGCGTGACCTCGAACGAGGCCGCGGCCCGGGCGCTCCTGCGCAGCGGCGCGGTCGCCCCCCGCATCGCCGAGACCCTCACGAGCGCGGCCGAGGCGCCGGACGCGGCACCGCCCGACCTCGTGGCGGCCGTGCTCGCGCGCGTCGTCGACCGCGGCCTCGACGACCCGTCCCTTCACCTGGAGGCCGAACAGGCCCACCCGACCGACACCCATCCGCCGACCCGGGAGCGCATCGCCGCCCTCGGCCAGGCGCTCGGCCCGGACCTCCTGAGCGCCGCCGGCCTCACCCCGCCGCCGCACGCCATTGGACAGCTCGCCGCCTACTTCGCCGACCCCGCCGGCCTGTGCCGGGCGGCGAGCGCCGACTTCCTCGACGTGGTGCGTGCGCGCGATGCGGCGTTCCGCGCCGAGCTGGAGGCGACCGCCGCGGAGGTCGGCACCGAGGAGCGGACGCTGCGGGCGAACCATCGCCCCCGCGGCCTCGTCCTGGCGGTCGCGGGCGGTCTCTTCGCCCTGGCGGCCCTGGCGATCGCCGTGCTCGGCATCCCGGGAATCCTGCCGCGCGAGGCCCATGTCGTCCTCGCCGCGGCACTCGGCATCGCCGTCCTGATGGGCGGGGCCGGTGCCTTCATCCTGTCGCGGGGCGAGCCCGTCATCCTGGTCCTTCGGCCCGAAGGCCTGGCCGCGCCCGGGCTCGACCGGACGATCGCCTGGACCGACATCGCCGACCTCGACCTGACGGGGAACCATACCGGCCTCGTCATGCGGGTGCTGCTGCCGCCGGCCGTGCCCTGGCCGCAGCGGCGGCCGGCCCGCCCCGCCGTGAAGCTCGATGCGAAGCGCCGCATCGTGACGCTGCCGCTTCCGATGCCGCGGGGGATGAACCTGCAGAGCTTCGCCGACCTGATCGCCACCTACCAGGGGGCGGCACGAGCCCGGACGCTCCTCGAGGGGACCACGCCCGCCACCGAGCCTGCCTGACGAACCGCGAGAGGATCCATGACCGGAACGCCCGAGACCGCCCCGTCCTACCGCCCCGACGCCCTGCGGCTGCCGCCCCGTGGGCACGGCTGGATCAACACCTTCTGGATCCTGTTCGGCGTGGTGGCGCTCGGGGGTATCCTGGTCGCCTGCGCTGTCTACACGGCACCGGCCGTGATCTCGGACTGGCAGGTCCGCGCCACGGCCCAGCCCGCCCCCAACGCCCGGGTGAGCGAAGGCAAGTGCAGCGCCAAGCTCGTCATCCACATCTGCGACGCCACCCTCAACCTGCCGACGACTGCAGGAACCGTGACGCGGCGGGTGAACTACGTCTTCTCCGGCCTCCATGCCGGCGATTACCGCGTCGGGGTGATGGCCGACCCGTCCCGGCCGGACCTCGTCACCACCGATCTCGGCCTCGACCGGCTCTGGAACCGGACGATCACCCTTCTGGCAGGCATGGGGGCGATCGCGGCCTGCATCATCGGCGCCCTGCTCTCGCTGATCCGCGATCGACGCACGGCCTGATGCCGGCCCGTGCGGCCCGCGCCGGCGAGACCGGGTCTGCACGACCCATGCCCCATCGGAGCCCGGACCGACGCGGCCGCCCGGCGGGGGTCGGGCGCGACCGGTCGGGCGATCCATCGTGAGGAGTTCGGACACATGATCATCTGGTCAGGTTGGGGCATGCTCTCGGCGCTCATCGCGGCCGCGGGCCTCGTCGGCAGCGTGCTCCTCGATCCGGCGCTCGCGCGCGTCGGCATCCCGACGCCGTCCGGGGTCGTCCTCGTCTGGATCGTCGCGGCGGCATTCAACTGGTGGCTCGGCACCCGGCTCAACAACCGCCCGGGTCGCGAACTCGTCGATCCGCGCACGGGACAGACCGTGGTCCTGCGCCGGCGCCACACCCTGTTCTGGATCCCGATGCAGTACTATTCCGTGCTCATGGTGCTGCTCGGCGCGCTCTCGGTGCTCGGCGCCATGCATGGCGGCTCTCCCGGACGCAAGGCCGGCCCGGCCGCGCGGGCTTCGCTCACCGCCGCCGCTGCTTGGCGTCTCGCCGCTTTGCCGGACGCGAAGCCCCCCGCGTCGCCGCGAGGACGCCGCGCGGCCGGATGGACGTCGGTGAGCGGCAGAGGCTGAACCAGCGTGCGCTCCGCCTCCCGCCTCCCGGAACGCTGGTTCACCCTCGTCCTCTGGCTCATCGCCCTCGCATTCGCGGTCTTCCTGATCGGTCTGGGGTCGCTCGTGGTCGGCGACCTGCCGCAGGTCGAGCAGCGCTACACCCTGGACCAGTTCCTCGACCGTGATCCGGCTGCGGCCTCGGCCGAGACCCTGAAGCGCCTCCAGCGTGAGCAGGAGGATGTCGGACGTCGGGCCGAGCAAGCCCGCCTCGCCCTCGAGGCGGCGCAGTCGGCGTCCCGCGCCGCCCGCGAGACCTTCGGCAATTGGCTGCAGACCCGCGATGCGACCCAACGGGTCGATCAGGATCCGGGCCTGATCGCGCGTACGGAGCAGCTCGACCGGCTCAAGGCGGGCGAGCGTGCCGTGGAGGAGCAGCTCGACGGGCTGAACAGGTCGATGCTGGCGCTCGCCGACCAGGAGACGGCACAGCGGCGGATCGACCAGGATCTTCGTGCCGCCGCCCGGGACAAGCTCGATACGGCCGAGAGACGTCAGGAGCTTCGGGTCTTCGCCTATCGCCTGATGCTGACCCTGCCGCTCCTCGCCCTCGCGGGCTGGCTGCTGATCAAGCGGCGGCACACGCGCAACTGGCCCTTCGTGTGGGGTTTCGCGCTGGCCGCGGCCTTCGCATTCTTCGTCGAACTCGTCCCATACCTGCCGAGCTATGGCGGCTACGTGCAGTACGGGGTCGGCGTCGTCCTGACCCTGGTCCTCGGGCGCGCCGCCATCAACGCGCTGCAGGCCTATCAGGAGCGGCAGCGCGCGGCGGAGGCACGGCCGAACGAGGAGCGCCGCACGCAGATCGCGACCGACCAGGCGCTGCACCGCTTGGCGAGGCAGGTCTGTCCCGGCTGCGAGCGGCCAGTGAACCTCGCGAACCCGGACGCCAATTTCTGTCCGCATTGCGGCATCGGGCTCTACGAGCAATGCTCCTCCTGCAGCCATCGCAAGAGCAGCTTCGAACGCTTCTGCTACGCCTGCGGCGCGCCGAATGAGCCAGTGCCGTCCAGAATGGTCTGAAGACGGCCGACACGGACCGGGCTCGGCCTCGCCACCGTGATCGAGTTCCTCCGGAAACAGGATGGGGCATTCCGCGGGCGCAGCGTCCCGGAGGCGAGGAGCGCGCTCAACGTCCGGTCGCCGGTCCGCCCGCCGGTGGGGCCTGACATCCCGACCGTCGGCGACACCGTGATGATCGTCGGAAGCGCCTGCGCCACGGTGCAGGAGGATGACGAAGCTCTCCCGGCGTTGGGCTCCCAGCCCATCGGCCAAGCGGCACCGGATGCGGCCCTGCGCGCGGAGCGGGGACGCTTCGACCTGCTGAAGCGGTCGCGCTTCTCTGTCGAACGCCATTGGCTGGAAGGCGATCGAGTCATACAGTCATTCACATGACCATGCGATCGCTGCCTCAGCCCGACCTTCGCCTGCCGCTCTACCAGCGCCTGCGCGACGAGATCGCGCACCAGATCGCGCGCAATGTCTGGCGGTCGGGCGAGCCGATCCCGACCGAGGCCGAGCTGGCCGCGACGCATGGTGTCGCCATCGGCACCGTCAGGAAGGCGATCGACGTCCTGGTCGCCGACGGCCTGGTGGAGCGCCAGCAGGGCCGCGGCACCTTCGTCCGCCGCCCCCGCTTCGACCGCTCCCTGTTCCGCTTCTTCCGGCACCTCGGACCGGACGGAGGTCAGGTCGTGCCGGAAGGGAGGATCCTGTCGCGCGCGGTTCGTCCCGCCCCCGCGCCCGTGCGCGAGGCGCTCGCCCTCGATGCAGGCGCCGAGACGATCCGACTCACCCGCCTCCGCCTGCTGCAGGAACGCCCGATCCTGTCCGAGGAGATCTGGCTGCCGGCCGAGCGCTTCGCGCCTCTCCTCGCGGCGCCGCTCCCCGAGATCGGCGACCTGCTCTACCCGGCCTACGAGCGCCTCTGCAGCGAGATCGTCGCGCGCGCCGAGGAGACGCTGACCGTCGCCTGCGCGACTCCGGCCGACGGAGACTGCCTCGGCATCCCGGAGGGCGCCCCCGTCGTCGTCGTCGAGCGCCTGGCGTTCGGCTTCGACGGGCGCCCGATCGAGTGGCGCCTCACCCGCGGGGCGGCCACGGACTTTCGCTACCGCATCGACATCCGCTGACGGTTCCGAGGTGCCTTGACGCTCATCGCAAAGCGTGCTCCTCTAGTCATATAGATGACTAGTCCTCTCAAGGGGACGGAGGAAACGCCGTGTTCCGCTGGTACCGCGAGATCGGTCCGGCCGAGCGTCGCACCTTCTGGGCCTGTCTCGGAGGATGGTCGCTCGACGCCCTGGACGTGCAGATGTTCAGCCTGGCGATCCCGGCCCTGATCGCCGGCTTCGGGCTCAGCCGCGCGGATGCCGGCCTCATCGGGACCGCCACCCTTGTCACGGCGGCGCTCGGGGGATGGATCGGCGGCGTCCTGTCGGACCGGCTCGGCCGAGTCCGGGCCCTGCAGATCACGATCCTCTGGTTCGCGGCCACCACCTTCCTGGCGGCCTTCGCGCAGAGCTTCGCGCAGCTCCTGGCGCTGAAGCTCCTTCAGGGGCTCGGCTTCGGTGCCGAGTGGGCGGCCGGTGCCGTCCTGATGGCCGAGGCGATCCGACCGGAGCACCGCGGCAAGGCCCTGGGCGCCGTCCAGGGAGGCTGGGCGATCGGCTGGGGCGCGGCCGTGCTCCTCTCGACCCTGGCATTCTTGTCTCTGGATCAGGAGGTCGCGTGGCGCGTGCTGTTCGCCTGCGGCCTCGCGCCGGCGCTCTTCGTCCTCTACCTCCGCCGCTCCGTGCCCGAACCGGCGAGGCCTCCCGGAGAGGCGGCCGCCAGTCCCCTCGCGATCTTCGCGCCCGGCCTGCGCCGGGTGACGGTGACCGGGGCCCTCCTCGGGCTGGGAGCCCATGGCGGCTTCCACGCCCTGTTCACGTGGCTGCCGACCTATCTGGGGGCCGAGCGCGGCGCCTCGGTGCTCGGGACCGGCCTCTATCTGGCGATCGTCATCGCGGCTTTCGGCCTGGGCTGCCTCGTCGCCGGCACCCTCGCGGACCGCATCGGCCGGCGGCGGACGGTGGCGCTCTTCGCCGGGGGCTGCATGGCCCTGGTCGTCCTCTCCCTGCTCATCCCGGTCGACGGCACGGTGCTGCTCCTGCTGGGCGCGCCCCTCGGCTTCTGCGCGGCCGGGATCCCGGCGAGCCTGGCGGTCCTGTTCAGCGAACTCTTCCCGTCCGGCCTGCGGGGGACCGGGATGGGATTCTGCTACAATGCCGGGCGCCTCGCCGCCGCCGCGCTGCCCCTCGGCGTCGGCCTGCTCAGCGAGGTCTGCGGCCTCGGTCCGGCGATCGGCCTCGCCGCCCTCTCTGCCTACGGGCTGGTCCTCCTCGCCGTCCTCCTCCTGCCGGACGCGCGACGCGACGGCGTGCTTCTCCCCAACCCCGGGATGATCCGATGAACCGGCGCACCTTCTGCCGCGGCCTGCTCGCCGGCAGCCTCGCTCTCGCCCTGCCCCGCCTCGGCCGCGCCGCCGCGCCGGCCTCACCGGGCGTCGATGCTGTGGACACCCACGCCCACGTCTTCACGCGCGCCCTCACCCTGGCCGGCGAGCGGCGCTACGCCCCCGACTACGACGCCGGCATCGCCGACTACCTGGCGATGCTGGACCGGAACGGCATGGCCCGCGGCGTGCTGATCCAGCCGAGCTTCCTCGGCACCGACAACGGCTACATGGTCTCCGCCCTGCGCCAGGCGCCGGAGCGGCTGCGCGGCATCGCCGTGCTGGCGCCCGAGGCCGGGGCCGAGACGATGCGCGAACTGGCCGGGGCGGGGGTGGTGGGCCTGCGCCTCAACCTGATCGGGCGGCCGGACCCGGATTTCGGCGCGCCCGCCTGGCAGACCCACCTGGCGCGGGTGAAGGATCTCGGCTGGCAGATCGAGGTCCAGGCCGAGGCGCGCCGGCTCGCCCATCTTCTTCCGCCGCTGATCGCGGCGGGCATCCCCGTCGTGGTCGATCATTTCGGCCGCATCGATCCCGAACTCGGCCTCGCCGATCCCGGCTTCGCGCAGCTCCTGGGCTTCGGTGCCGGCGGCGGCGTCTGGGTGAAGCTGTCGGGCGCCTACCGCATCGGCAGCGGCGACGCCGGCCGACGGACCGCGCGGGCCGCCGCCGAGGGCCTGCGGGCGTCCTTCGGCCCTGAGCGGCTCATCTGGGGCAGCGACTGGCCGCACACCCAGTTCGAGACGCGGGCGAGCCCCGCCGAGGCCTTGCGCGACTTCGAGACGTGGGTGCCGGACGCGGCCGAGCGCCGGATCATCCTCGGCGACACCCCCGCCAAGCTCTTCCACTTCGACCGATAGCCCCCCGACCCGACGACGAGAACACACCCATGTCCCGCACGACCCTGCCACCCACGACCCCCTCCCCCACCGATCCCGGCGGCACCTTCGAGGGCCGGACGATGCGCAAGATCGGGCTGCGCCTGATCCCGTTCCTCGTGCTCTGCTACTTCATCGCCTATGTCGACCGGGTGAATGTCGGCTTCGCGGCGCTGACGATGAACCGCGACCTCGGTCTCTCCACGGCCGCCTTCGGCCTGGGCGGGGGCCTGTTCTTCGTCGCCTACGTCCTGTTCGAGGTGCCGAGCAACCTCGCGATGGAGAAGGTGGGGGCGCGGATCTGGATCGCCCGCATCATGATCACCTGGGGGCTCGTGGGCATCGGCTCGGCCTTCGTCACCGGCCCGGCGAGCTTCGCCGCCGCGCGCTTCCTCCTCGGCGCGGCCGAGGCCGGGTTCTTCCCCGGCGTGATCCTCTACCTGACCTACTGGTTCCCGAAGGCCTACCGGGCGCGCATCGTGGCGATGTTCATGGTGGCGATCCCGCTCTCCAGCTTCTTCGGCTCGCCGCTCTCGGCCGCGCTCCTGACCCTCGACGGCACCGCCGGCCTGCGCGGCTGGCAGTGGCTGCTGATCCTCGAGGCCGTGCCGGCGGTCCTCCTCGGCCTCGCCGCCCTCGCCCTGCTCCCGAGCCGCCCGGCGGAGGCCAGCTTCCTCACCGGCGAGGAGCGGGCCTGGCTGACGAACCGCCTCGACGCCGAGCGCCGGGCCGCCGAGGCCGGACAATCGCACGCGCACGGCCTCGCCGCGGTGCGGGCGGTGCTCGCGAACGGTCAGGTCTGGATCCTCGCGGTGATCTATGCCGGCAGCTCGGCGACCAGCAACACGCTGTCCCTCTGGATGCCGCAGATCCTCAAGGGGTTCGGCCTCAGCAATCTCGAGACCGGATTGCTGAACATGATCCCGTTCGGCATCGCTTCGGTGTTCATGATCGTCTGGGGCCTGCGGGCGGACCGCAGCGGCGAGCGCATCTGGAGCACGGCGCTGCCCCTCGCGCTGACGTCGGTGAGCTTCGCCCTGACGCTGCTGACCGGCTCGCTCTGGGTCACGCTGGTGCTCCTGTCACTGGTCCTGCTCGGCAACTACGCCATCAAGGGACCCTTCTTCGCGTTGGCGACCGAGACCCTGCCGCCGGCCCAGGCGGCGGCGGGCATCGCGGCGATCAACACCCTGGCGCATCTCGGCACCGGCGCGATCACCTCGCTGATCGGCGTGCTGCGCGAGCAGACGGGCAGCTTCCCGGTCGCCCTGCTGCCGCTCTGCCTCCTCACCGGTGCGGGCTGCGCCCTGGTCTTCTGGGTCGGTCGCCGCCGTGCCGCGACGGGCAATGCCGGCCCCTCCCCCTCCGTCGCACGGGCATGACGTCGCCCGAGCGTGGGGCTCGAGGGGGGAGCTTGCGACCCGCACGGGCGCCCTGTACCCCTCCGCGGCATCGGCCGTCGCCGCCGGGCGACACGCCCGGCACGGCGTGGGTCCTGTCTGCGGGACGCGGGCGCCGACCGGCCGGAAGGACGGGCCATCGATGACGGGATTCCCTGGACTGCAAGCGCTGGCTGCCATCGGGGCAGCCCTCGTCTTCATCAACGCCGGAGGCTGCAGGATGGCGCAAGCGGACGACAATGACATCGCCCGTCGCATCGCACCGACAGGGACGCTGCGAACTGCAATCAATTACGGCAACATCGTCCTCGCCCAGAAGGGGCCGGATGGGGAGCCGGCCGGGATCTCGGCCGATCTGGCGCGCGAGCTCGGCCGCCGGCTCAAGGTTCCGGTGTCGTTCACGACCTACGACACGGCCGGCAAGGTCGTCGATGCGCTGAACGGCCCGCAGACCTGGGACGTGGCCTTCCTGGCCATCGACCCGAAGCGGGCCCAGACGATCGGCTTCACGCCGCCCTACGTCGTCATCGAGGGAGCGTACATGGTCCCGCAGGGGTCCGCGCTCACGCGGAACGATGAGGTCGACCGGCCCGGAACCCGGATCGCTGTCGGCCGGAACACGGCCTACGACCTCTATCTCGCGCGCACCCTCACGTCGGCCGAGCG
This sequence comes from Methylobacterium sp. 174MFSha1.1, assembly GCF_900116815.1. NCBI lineage: Bacteria > Pseudomonadati > Pseudomonadota > Alphaproteobacteria > Hyphomicrobiales > Methylobacteriaceae > Methylobacterium > Methylobacterium sp. 174MFSha1.1. The sequence continues at coordinate 168,829 of NZ_FPCB01000011.1, forward strand.
GGTCTTCGCTCCGACCTCGCAGGCCGCTCTGGACCTGTTTCTCCGGGATCGCCTGGACGTGGTCGCCTCCGTCAGGCAGCCGCTGGAACTCTACGCACGCGATCACGCGGATGTGCGCGTCCTTCCCGGGCGGTTCATGGTGATCGAGCAGGCCATGGCGGCCCCGAGAGGACGCGACGAGGCCGTGGCCTATCTGGGCCGCTTCATCGAGGAGATGAAGGCGTCGGGCTTCGTCGCGGCCGCCCTGGCCCGCAGCGGCCAGCACGACGCCGCCGTCGCGCCGAAATCCGACGTTCCGTAGCGGCCGTTCGCGCTCGGGAACATCCGGCCCGCGGGATACGCCGGCAAAGCCCGTCCGTTTGTCCGGAGGGCTTTGCACGACGCGGATCACCGGCCTTCGGCCATCATCGGCTGGTGAAGCCGTTCGTCGGGCTGCCCGGACCCCCGCCCTATCTCCGGGCGATCCGGGCTGAGCATCATTCGCCGAAGCGGTCACCGGTTCGGCGGCGAAATGATGCAAAAACAACAATCTAAGCAGAGTTGCCCCGTGCAACTCTGCTTAGTACCGCGAACACCACCGGCGTCGAGTACAACGTCAGCAACTGCGACACGATCAGCCCGCCGACCGCGGTGATGCCGAGCGGCTGGCGCAGCTCGTGCCCCGGCCCCGTGCCGAGCGCCAGCGGAACCGCGCTCAACGCCGCGACCAGCGTCGTCATCAGGATCGGCCGCGCCCGCGAGAGCGCCGCCTCCAGGACGGCCTCGCGGATCGCGAGACCCCGCTCGCGCTGGAGAACGAGCGCGACATCCACCATCAGGATGGCGTTCTTCATCACGATCCCGACGAGCAGCACGCAGGCGATCGAGGCCACGAGGGTCAGCGGCGTGCCGGTGACGCGCAGCGCGACGAGGCCGCCGATCACCGCCGAGGGCAGGGTCGAGAGGATGGTCAGGGGGTGGATCAGGCTCTCGTAGAGCACCCCGAGCACGACGTAGATCGCCAGCACGGCACCGAGGAACAGCAGCAGCTGGCGCGTCCCGGACTTGCCGGCCTCCCCCGCCTCGCCGCGAAAGCCCGTCTTGATCTCGTCGGGCAGGTGCAGCGTCGCCTCCGCCGCGCGGATCGCCGCCAGCGCGTCGCCGATGACCATTCCGGGCCTCGTGTTGAACGAGAGCGTGACGCCCGGCATCCCGTCGAGGTGGCGCAGCCACATCGCCGCGTGCCCGCGGCGCGGGCGCATCACCTCCGAGAGCGGCACCTGCGGCCGGTCGAGGCTCGCCCCCGGCACGTAGAGGCCGGCGAGGGAGGACGGGCTGCCCTGCGCCGCCGGCTCGACCTCCAGCACAACCCAGGCGTAGTTCGAGGGCAGGTAGATCATGCCGACCGGGCGTTGCCCGAACGCGTCGTAGAGGGTGTTGTCGATGGCGAGCGGCGTCACCCCGAACTGCGCCGCCCGCTGCCGGTCGATGACGAGGCCGGCCTCGAGCCCGAGGCGCTCGGCGCTCGTCACCACGTCGGTGATCTCGGGCATCGCCAGCATCCGCTTGCGCATCGCCTCCGAGGCGGTCCAGAGCGCGTCCGGGTCCGGGCCGACCAGCGTGTACTGGTAGCGGGAGGCGCCGCCCGACCCGCCGAGGCTGAGATCCTGCAGCGGCGTGAAGTAGGTGCGCATTCCGGCGACGTGGGCGAGGCGCTCGCGCAGGCGGTTCACCACCTCCTCCACCCCGGGCCGCTCCGCCAGGGGCTTCAGGCCGACATAGAGGTTGCCGTTGCTGAGCGACGCACCGCTGCCGCCGATATACGAACTGAGCGCGGCGACCGCGGGCTCCTCCAGGATCGTCCTCGCGACCCGGCGCTGCAGCTGCTCCATGGCGGCGAAGGAGACGCTCGGGTTGGTGATCGTACGCACCTGCAGGATGCCGGTATCCTGCGTCGGCATGAAGCCCTTCGGCAGCGCGACGTAGAGCGCGGCCGAGCCGGCGGCGCTCGCGGCGAGCGCGAGGAGCACCGGCCCCGGGCGCCGCAGGCACCAGGCGAGGCTCGCCCGGTAGGCCCGCGCCGCCCGGGACGGCGCGGGCGGGCGCTCCTGGATCCCGCGCTTCGGCAGCCGCGCGCACAGGGTCGGCACCAGGGTGAGCGAGACGAGCGCCGAGGCGAGGATCGCCGCGACCAGCGTCAGCCCGAATTCGCGGAAGTAGCGCCCGACCACGTCGGGCATCAGCAGCACCGGCAGCAAAGCCGCCGCGAGGGCGGCTGAGATCGCCACGATGGTGGCGCCCATCCGCCGCGCCGCCTCGAGGGCGGCTTCGTGCGCCGGGCGGCCCTCCTCCATCAGGCGCACCACGGCCTCGACCACGATGACCGCATCGTCGACCACGAAGCCGACCGCGATGGTGAGCGCCATCAGCGACAGGTTGTCGAGGGAGTAGCCGAGCACGCCCATCGCCGCGAGGGTGAGCGCCAGGGCCACCGGAATGCTCGCGACGGGCACGAGGGTGGCGGCCAGGCGGCGCAGGAACAGCGCGACCACGACGATCACGAGACCGATCGCGATCGCGATGGTGCGGGCGACCTCCGCCACCGATTCGCGGATCAGCACCGTGCGGTCGTAGAGCGTATGCACCTTGAGCGAGGGCGGCAGCCAGCGGGCGAGCTCGGGCAGGGCCGCCTTCAAGGCGTCCACCGTCTCGACCACGTTGGCGTCGGGCTGCTTGCGCACGAACACCACCACACCGCGCTCGCCGTTGAACCAGCCGGCGAGCCGCGTGTCGGTGACGCTGTCGGTGACCTCCGCGACGTCGCCGAGGCGGATCGGCCGCCCGTTACGGAAGGCGACGATCACCTCGGCCCAGTCCTCGGCCCGGACCAATAGGTCGTCGGCTGCGAGGGTCCAGGTCTGGTCGGCGAGCGTGACGGTCCCCTTCGGCAGGTTCCGGCTCGCGTCGTGGACGGCCGAGCGCAGCTCCTCGAGGGAGAGCTGCATGTTCGCCATCAGGCGCGGCGAGACCCGGACCCGCACCGCCCGCCGCTCGGCCCCCGAGACGGTGACCTGGGCGACGCCCGGCAGGGCCGAGAGCCGGGCCGAGACGACGCCGTCGGCGAGTTCGTAGACCTCGCTCGGCGGCAGGATGTCGGAGGTCAGCGCGAGGACGATCGCGGCGAGGTTCGACGGGTTGGCCTTGTAGTAGGTCGGCGGCTTCGGCATCCCCGGCGGCAGGTCCTGGCTCGCGGCGTTGATCGCCGCCTGCACGTCGCCGGCCGCCGCGTCGATACTCTTCGAGAGCGCGAATTGCAGCGTGATCTGGGTGCCGCCGACGGCGCTGAAGGCGCTCATCTCGGTCAGGCCGGCGATCAGGCCGAGGCGGTCCTCGAGCGGCTGGGCCAGCGAGGCGGCGATGGTGTCGGCGCTGGCGCCGGGCAGGCTGGCCTGGACCACGATGGTCGGGCGCTCGACGTTGGGCAGCGAGGCGATCGGCAGCCGGGCCAGCGCGACGAGGCCGATCAGCGAGAGCCCGAGCGCGATGAGCGCGGTGCCGACCGGTCGCGCGACGAAGGGGGCGGCGAGGTTCACGGGGCCTGCTCCGCCGCCGCGAGGGCGGCCGGCTCAGGGCCGCGGCGGCGGGTCAGCGCGTCGAAGGCGAGGTAGATCACCGGCGTGGTGTAGAGGGTGAGCACCTGGCTCAGCACCAGGCCGCCGACGATGGCGACGCCGAGCGGCCGGCGCAGCTCCGCCCCGATCCCGTCGCCGAGCGCGAGCGGCAGCGCGCCGAGGAGCGCCGCGAAGGTCGTCATCATGATCGGGCGGAACCGCAGGGCGCAGGCCTCGCGGATCGCGCCTTCCGGCGGGAGCCCGCGCTCGCGCTGCGCCTCCAGGGCGAAGTCGACCATCATGATGGCGTTCTTCTTCACGATGCCGATCAGCAGGATGATGCCGATCAGCGCGATCAGGTCGAACGGCATGCCCGCGAGCCTCAGGGCGAGGAGCGCGCCGAGGCCCGCCGAGGGCAGGGTCGACAGGATGGTCAGCGGGTGGATCACGCTCTCGTAGAGCACGCCGAGCACGATGTAGACCGTGACGATGGCGGCCAGGATCAGGATCCAGGTGCTCCCGAGCGAGGCGGCGAACTCGGCCGCGGCGCCCGACAGGCCGGTCGTGACGGTGTCGGGCAGCCCGATCCGGCTTTCCGCACGGTGCAGGGCGTCGAGGGCCTCCCCGAGGGAGGAACCGGGGGCGACGTTGAACGACAGGGTCGCGGCCGGGAACAGGCCCTGGTGGGTGACCGAGAGCGGGACCAATCGGCGCTCGACCCGCACGAAGGCGGAGAGCGGCACCGCCGCCCCGGCCTCGCGGTAGCCGGAGCCGAGGCCGTTGGCGGCATCGCCCGCGGTCAGCGCCCGCGAGGTGCCGGGGGTGACGTAGATCCGGTCGAGGATGTCGGGCGCCTGGCCGAGGGCCGGATCGACCCCGAGCACCACCCGATACTGGGTGAGCGCACCGTAGACGATCGCGATCTGGCGCTGGCCGAAGGCGTCGTAGAGGATCTGGTCGAGGGCGTCGACGGTGATGCCGTAGCGCGCCGCCACCTTGCGGTCGATGGTGAGCGCCAGCTGCAGGCCTTCGTCCTGCTGGTCGCTCGCCACGTCGGCGAGCGCCGGCTCGTCGCGGAGCGCGGCGACGAGGCGCCGGCTCCAGACTCGCAGCGTGTCGCCGTCGAGGGCCTGGAGGGTGTACTGGTACTGGGTGCGCGCGGCCCGGGTCTCGATGGTGAGGTCCTGCGCCGCCTGGAGGTGGAGGGCGATGCCCGGCACCGCCGCGACCGCCCGGCGAAGGCGTTCGATGACGATCGCAGCCGGGTCGCGCCGGTCGGCCGGGCCGATGTCGAGGTAGAGCCGGCCGGTATTGAGGGTCGGGTTGACGGTGCCGGCGCCGACGAAGCTCGACACCGCCCGCACCGCCGGGTCCTGGCTCACGATCGCGGCGACGCGGCCCTGGCGCTCGGCCATGGCCGGGAAGGCGATGTCCGGGGCCGCGTCGGTGGTGCCGACGAGGAGGCCGGTATCCTGCTCGGGAATGAAGCCCTTCGGGATCGCGGCGTAGGACCAGGCGGTGGCCGCGACGGTGACGGCGAACACCGCGAGCGTGGCGCGGCGATGGGCGAGGACCGTGTCGACGCCGCGCAGGTAGAGGCGCGTCAGCGCCTCGAACCCGGCCTCGCTCCAGCGGTAGAACCGGCCCGGCCGGTGGTCCGGCGGATCGCGGGTGAGGAGCTGCGCGCACAGCATCGGGGTCAGGGTCAGGGAGACGATCCCTGAGATCACCACCGCGAGGGAGAGGGTGACGGCGAACTCGCGAAACAGCCGCCCGACGAGGCCGCCCATCAGCAGCAGCGGAATGAACACCGCCACCAGCGAGACGGTGAGCGAGACGACGGTGAAGCCGATCTGGCGCGCGCCCTTCAGCGCGGCGGGCAGCGGCGCCTCGCCGGCCTCGATATGGCGCACGATGTTCTCGACCATCACGATGGCGTCGTCGACGACGAAGCCCGACGCGACCGTGAGCGCCATCAGCGAGAGGTTGTCGAGGGAATAGCCCAACAGCGCCATCGCCCCGAAGGTCGCGACGAGCGAGACGGGCAGCGCGACGCTCGGGATCACCGTCGCCCAGAGCTTGCGCAGGAACAGGAACACCACCAGCACGACGAGGGCGACGGTGAGGACCAGGGTGAACTGCACGTCGGCGATGGCCGCGCGGATCGAGACGGTGCGGTCGGTGACGACCGCGATCTTGAGCGAGGGCGGCAGGGCGGCGCGCAGCCTGGGCAAGAGGGCGTGGATCGCGTCGACGACCTCCAGCGTGTTGGCGCCGGGCTGGCGCTGGATGTCGAGCAGGATGGCGGGCCGGCCGTCGAACCAGGCGGCGAGGTCGGTGTTCTCGACCCCGTCGCGGGCGGTGCCGATCTCGTGCAGGTGGACCGGCGCGCCGTTGCGGTAGGCGATCACCACGTCGCGGAACGCCGCGGACTCGAGGAGCTGGTCGTTGGCGCCGACCTGGAAGGCCTGGCGCGGCCCGTCGAGGCTGCCCTTGGGCAGGTTGACGGAGGCGGCCGCCACGGCGCGCCGGACATCCTCCAGCGACAGGCCGAGCCCGGCGAGGCGGGCGGGGTCGACGCTGAGGCGCACGGCGCGGGTCTGGTCGCCCTCGACCGTCACGGCGCCGACGCCCGGCACCTGCGACAGCTTCTGGATCACCTCGGTCTGGGCGGCGTCGCTGACCTCGTGCAGCGGCAGGATCTCGGAGGTGAGCGCGAGGATCAGGACCGGCGCGTCGGCGGGGTTGACGAGGCGGTAGGTCGGCGGGCCCGGCAGCAGGCCGACGGGCATCCAGCCGGAGGCGGCGTTGATCTGGGCCTGGACGTCCTGGGCGGCGACGGCGATCGGGCGGGCGAGGTCGAATTGCAGCGTGATCTGGCTGGTGCCGGCGGCGCTGGACGAGTTCATCCGGGTCAGGCCGGTGATCTGGCCGAGGTAATGCTCCAGCGGCGCGGTGACCGACGTCTCGATCACCTGGGGCGAGGCGCCCGGATAGGTGGTGGTGACCTGGATGGTCGGGAAATCCACGGCCGGCAGCGCCGAGACCGGCAGGGCCCAGTAGCCGATGATCCCGAGCAGGATCAGCGCGAGGGTGAGCAGCGCCGTCGCGATCGGGCGCAGGATGAAGGGCGCCGACATGGGTCGCGGCTCTCAGCTCGGCCTGCGGGAGGCGGGCTCGGCCGGACGGGGCGGCGGCTCCGGCTTGTCGACGAGGGTGACCGGGGTGCCGTTCTCGAGCCGGTAATGCCCCTCGGTCACGACCCGCTCGCCGGCCTTGAGCCCCTTCTCGACGAGGACGCGGCCGCCGCTCGCCTGGCCGGGGGTGATGCTGCGGGTCGCGACGTGGAACCCGTCCTTGCGCCCGTCCTTCTGCCCCTCCAGCGCGACGAAGACGAAGTCGCCGCGCGGGCCGTGGCGCAGGGCGGTCAGCGGAATGGTGACGCCCTGGGGGCGGATATCGACGGTGATGCGGCCGTTGACGAAGTTGCCGGGCCAGAGGGTGAGCTGGGCGTTGGGGAAGCTCGCCTTGAGCTTGATCGTGCCGGTGGCGGGATCGACCTGGTTGTCGACGAGCTCGACCGTGCCGGCATCGAGCAGGGTGCGCTCGTCGGCGGCGAAGACCCGGACCGGCGCCCTGACCTCGCCGAGGCTGAGGCGGCTCCTGGCGACGGCGCTGGCCGGCAGGGTGAAGACGACCGAGATCGGCTGGAGCTGGGTCACCACCACGATCGCCGCGGCATCGCCGGCGCGGACATAATTGCCCTGGTCGACGAGGCGCATGCCGGTGCGGCCGGTGAGCGGCGCCGCGATGGTGGTGTAGGCGAGCTGGGTCCGGGCATAGGCGATCTGCGCCTCGTCGCTCTTGATCTGGGCCCGGTACTGGGCGACGAGCGCCCGCTGCTGGTCGACCTGCTGCTGGCTGGCGAAGCTCTTGAGGACGAGGGCCTCGGAGCGCTGAAGGTCGAGGAGGGCGCCGTCGAGCAGGGCCTGGTCCTTCAGCCGCGTCGCCTCCTGCTGGTCGAGTTGGGCCTGGAGCGGGCGCGGATCGATGATGGCGAGGGGCTCGCCGGCCTTCACGTCCTGGCCCTCGCGGAACAGGATCCGGGTGACCTCGCCGTCGATCCGCGAGCGCACGCTAATAGTGTTGTAGGCCTGCACCGTGCCGATGCCCGACAGGGTGATCGGCACCTCGCCGCTGCGCGCCGCTTCCACGGCGACGCGGGCCGGGTCGGCCGGGGCCGGCCGCGGCTCCGCCTCGCGCCCGGGCTCGCCGGGGGAAGGCCGCCGGGCGGCCCATCGCTCCTGCCACTGCGTCTGAAGCTGCTCCCGGACCGAGGCGAGGACCGGGACCGCCTGCGGCCACGCGACGAGCGTGCCGACCGCAACGGTCAGGCCGGCAACGAGACCCCAGGCGAAACCGCGCATCGTCTGATCCTGGAAGACAATTGGGCTGGAACGTGGGCTGGAACGATCGGCATCCGCCTGAGCGCTGGCTTCGATTGCAGTGTTTTGAAGCAACCTATGATAGCGTGCTCGACTGTCTTCCTGATCCCTTGGGGAATGCTACAGTTCATACTCACCTTACGCAAGTCAATTGTCGTGAAATTTTCGTTCTTCGCCGGAACGAGAAACATTTCAGACACGATTTGTTTGTGATTGCCCGATGTCGCCGGATGGTCGCCGCTGCCGAGCAGGACGACACCCGAGTGAACTGGACCGGGCCGGCCCGATCGCCGGGTTCGGCCTCGAAATGCCGGTGAACACCGTGCGACCGGCTTCGAAGGTGCACCATCCAGCGTTGGAGGGCGGTTTTTCCTTAGGGCCTAACGATCGAACCCGCGCGCCGGCGGAACGCCGAGACGATCGGGACAGCAGGTCGTGTCCCTGATCGGCAGGACCGTCTGATGGCAAACCCTGGAGGGTCCGCGCCGGGGCCGACACGCTCGCATTTTCCCCGGCCTGGAGCAGCGCCTGATCACGCTGCAACCGGGGGTATCCGAGGCGCGGTTTCCTGAAAGACGGAGGACGACAGCTCAGCCAGCTCCACCCACGTCGTCGGAGCGATGCGAACCCTAACCCAGCTCGAAGCCACCGGGACCCTTCATCGACGCGGCGCCGTTCGCGTCCGGCTGCGGCCCCAGCCCGATCGGCGATTCGGACGGCAGCCAGTGCCGCTACCGCCGCGATGCGCAGAGACGCGTGCGGATCCGAGCCGCACCCGAGCTTCATACACTTGCATCTCAGAAATTACATCTGTTAGAACGGGTCTGGGAAACGCAAGCCGGAGTGCCGATGAACGGCCCCACCCATCACGCCCTCTTCCTCCACGGTCCCTACGACGCACGCCTCGCGCCCTATACGCTGCGCGACGGCCGGCCCGGCGAGACCCTGCTCGATGTCGCGGCGGTCGGGCTCTGCGGCTCCGACCTGCACTACTTCAAGGACGGCGGCATCGGCGCGGCGACCATCGCGCAGCCCTTCGTGCCCGGGCACGAATTCTGCGGCCGGCTGACCTGCGACGACCCGGAACTCGGCCTGTCCCGCGGCACTCTGGTGGCGGTCGATCCCAACAAGGCCTGCGGCCATTGCGAGTACTGCGAGCGCGGCCACCCGAACCTCTGCCCGAACGTCGAGTTCATCGGTGCGCCGCCCTTCGACGGCGCCATGACCGAGCAGATCTGGGTGCCGAAGAGCCAGGTCGTGCCGTTGCCGCCGCATTTCACGCCTCTCGACGGGGTGATGCTTGAGCCTCTCGGGGTCGCGATCCACGCGGTCGACCTCGCCAAGCCGCGCCTGCTCGAGCGGGTCGCGCTGATCGGGCTCGGGCCGATCGGCCTCTTGATCCTGCAGGTGCTCAAGGTGGCCGGGGCCGGCGAGATCCTGGCGGTCGACCCCCAGGAGCACCGGCGCGACCTGGCCCTCCGCCTCGGCACGACTGCCGTCGGCGCCTCGGTCGAGGACATTCGCGGCTGGACGCGGAACGAGGGCTGCCCGCTGGTGATCGAGGCGACCAACGCCCCCGAGGGGTTTCGCGATGCGGTGCGGGCGGCCAAGATCGGCGGCCGGGCCGTGCTCGTCGGCATCCCGGACGGCGACGTCTACACGATGCCGGCCGCCGAGGCCCGGCGCCGCGGCCTCAAGATCAAGTTCGCCCGCCGGATGGGCGAGGTCTATCCCCGGGCGATCGCGCTGGTGGAGAAACGCCTCGTCGACGTCGCCAGCCTGGTCAGCCACCAGGTCGGCCTCGACGGGGCGGCGGCCGCCTTCGGACGCCACGCCCAGAACACCCCCGGCGTGGTCAAGACCCTGATCTACCCCAGCGGACAATAACCCAATACAAAAAACGCCATAACCGACGACGTCATAACAACAACGCCATGACGAGGGATCGATGAGGAAGCGCATGAGAGGCACCGCCGCGGCCCTGGCCGTCCTGGCGGGCGGAACCGTCGCGGGAGCGACCCTGTGGCAGGCCCCGGCCCGGGCCGCCGACTGGCTGGAGGGCGCCGCCGCCCCCCTCAAGGGGACGGCCGTCACCACCACCTTCCTCGACCGGCCGGGCTACCGCGCCATCATCAAGCTCTTGCCGGAATTCGAGAAGAAGACCGGCATCAAGGTCAACTACGAGATCGTCCCGTACGAGAACGCCCGCGAGAAGCAGGTCCTGAACTTCACCTCGCGCGGCGACCTCACGGTGGCGCTGGTCGACCTCGTCTGGATCGGCGAGTTCGCCGAGAACGGCTGGATCGAGCCGATCGACGGCCTCAAGGGCGACGCCAAGATCACCGATCCGAACCTGAACCTCCAGGGCTTCTTCCCGCTGCTCCTCGACGCCTTCGGCTCCTGGGGCGGCAAGGTCTACGGCCTGCCCTTCGACAACTATTCGGGCCTCCTGTTCTATAATTCCTGCAAGCTGAAGGAGGCCGGCTTCGACAAGCCGCCGGCGACCTGGGAGGCGCTGCTCAAGGACTACGCCCCGAAGCTGACCAAGGCCGACAAGAACCAGTACGCCTTCGCGCTGCAATCGCGCCGCGGCGAGACCCAGTCGGCCGACAGCTTCATGCGGGTGCTGTGGCCGTTCGGCGGCTCGCTGCTCGACAAGAACTTCAAGTCCAACCTGAACAGCCCCGAGAGCCAGGCCGGCCTTCAGTTCCGCCAGGATCTGATGAAGGTCATGCCGCCGGGCGTCGTCAGCTTCGACCACAACGAGGCGGTGAACGCTCTGGCGCAGGGCCAGGTCGCGATGATCACCGAGTGGTCGGCCTTCTACGGCACGCTCACCGACCCCAAGACCTCGAAGCTCGGCGATTGCCTCGCCGTGGCGCCGGAGCCGGAAGGCCCGGCCGGGCGCCTGCCGGCGCTCGGCGGCTTCTCCCTCGCGGTCGCCTCGCAGGCATCGGACGCGGAGAAGAAGGCGGCCTGGCTGTTCATCCAGTGGGCCACCTCGGAGGCGATCGCCCGCCCCTACGTCGAGGCCGGCGGCGTCTCGGGCCGCTCGGCGATCTACCAGCAGCCCGACATCAAGGCGTCGTACAAGTTCGTCGAACCGATGGTCGCCTCCTGGCAGAAGGGCGTACCGCAGTACCGCCCCCGCTTCCCGGCCTGGCCGGCGATCTCCGAGGTCGTGGCCGAGTGGGGCTCGAAGATGATGCTCGGCGAGACCACCCCGGCGGCGGGCGCCAAGGAGATCGGCACCCGCATGGAGGGGATCCTGGCCAAGGAAGGCTACTACTCGGGCAAGAAGGCGCTGCTGCAGTAGGGCGGCGGACGCGGCGGGGAGCCTGCGCTTTGACAGAAGAGCGCGGGTTTCCCCTCCCCTCTCTGCGGGGGAGGGTGCCCTGCGAATGCAGGGCGGGAGAGGGGACGCCGCTTCCGGAGAAATCGCGCGCGTCATGAAGGACGCCACCTGGAACAGCGTCGCGCTGCCCCTCTCCCGGCCTGCTCCGCAGGCCACCCTCCCCCGCAGAGGGGGGAGGGAAGAAACCCGAGCCACTCTTTATTCCCCGGACAGCCATACGCACGCGGGGAGAAGAGACATCCCGGCCCGCTTCAGGAGAAACGCCCGTGTCCACCCCCTACCGCCAAGCCCTCGCCGAACTGGAGCAGGTCTTCGACCGCCTCGACGACGCGGCCGTGGACGCGGCCGTCGCGGCGATCGCCGGCGCGGGACGGATCGCGCTCCACGGCGTCGGGCGCGAGGGGCTGCAAGTGCGCGGCCTCGCCATGCGGCTGTTCCACCTCGGGCTGAAGGCGAGCGTGGTCGGCGACATGACGACCCCGCCGATCGGGGCCGGCGACTTGCTCGTGGTCTCGGCCGGGCCCGGCGGTTTCGCGACCATCCAGGCGCTGATCGACATCGCCCGCGCCGCCGGCGCGGCCGTGCTGGTGGTGACGGCGCAGGCCGGCGGCGAGGCGGCGCGGCACGCCGACCACGTCCTCGTCGTCCCGGCCCAGACCATGGCGGACGACCGGGCGGACGATGGCGGCGGCACCTCGATGCTGCCGATGGGGTCGCTCTACGAGGGCGCCCTGTTCGTGCTGTTCGAGATCATGATCGTGAAGCTCCGCGCGCGAATCGGCGTCAGCCCCGAGGCGATGCGCGCCAACCACACCAATCTCGAATAATCCGCCTCGAATAACCCGCCTCGAATGACCGCACCTCTCGCAGAGACCCAGGCGACGCCCCCCGCCGACCCGGCCGCGCAGCGCCTAGCCGGCTCCGGCCGGCTCAATCCCGGCTACGGCCGGCTGACGCCGTTGTGGTTCCTGCTGCCGGCGGTCGGGACGCTCCTGGTGATCGGGATCTACCCGACGCTGTTCGCGCTCGTGACCTCGTTCCGGCGCTACAACCTCGCCCGCCCGCGGGACGGCTTCCCGTTCGTCGGATTCGAGAACTACCTCGGCGTCCTCGGCGACCGGTCCTACTGGGACTCGCTCCTCCTCACCGCCAAGTTCTTCCTGACCGTGATGCCGGTCGAGCTCGCGCTGGGCATCGCCATCGCGTTGATGCTGCACCAGCCGGGCCTTCCCTTCCTGCGGGCGCTCGCCCGGGTCTCCCTGGTGGTGCCGCTCGCCACCACCTTCGCGGTGGTCGGGCTGATCGGGCGGCTGATCTTCAACCGCGACTTCGGGGTCGCCAACCAGCTCCTCGGCTTCGTCGGGCTCGGCGGCGTCGACTGGCTCGGCTCCTCGGCCGGCGCCTTCGCGGCGATCGCCGTCATGGACATCTGGCAGTGGACGCCGTTCTGCGCCCTGATCTTCCTCGCCGGCCTGTCGATGGTGCCGGTGGAGATCGAGGAAGCGGCGCGCCTCGAGACGCCCTCGCGGCTCGCGCTCCTGCGCCACGTCCAGCTGCCCTACCTGCTGCCCGGGCTCACCTCGGTGCTGATCCTGCGCTCGGCCGACATCCTGAAGCTGTTCGACATGGTGTTCGTGATGACCCGGGGGGGGCCGGGCTCAGCCACCGACCTGATCTCGATCTACATCCAGCGGATCGGCTTCCGGATCTTCGACATGGGCACCGCCTCGGCCCAGGCGATCCTGCTCCTCGTCGTCACGATCATCCTGAGCCGGCTCTACATCCGCCTCCTCTACAAGGAGATCGACGCGTGACCGGTCGCTCCGCCCGCCTGCTGCACGCCCTCGGGCTCCTCGTCACCCTGGGTTTCACCCTGTTCCCGTTCTACTGGATGGTGTCGTCGAGCCTGAAGGAACAGGCCGCGCTCCTGGCCTCGCCGCCGGTCTGGCTGTTCCGCCCGACGCTCGCGAACTACGCCGAGATCTTCGCCGACCAGAAGGTCTCGGGCGCGATCCTCAACTCGCTGATCGTCGTCTGCACCACGACCTTCCTGGCGGTCTGCCTCGGCACGCCGGCGGCTTACGCGCTCGCCCGGTTCGAGTTCCGCGGCAAGCGCGACCTGTGGTTCTGGTTCATCTCGAACCGGATGATCAGCCCGATCGTGCTCGCGCTGCCAGTCTACCTGCTGGCGCTCCAGGTCAACCTGCTCGACACGCACCTCGTCCTGATCCTGATCTATCTCACCTTCAACCTGCCGATCGTGATCTGGATCTGCACCGACCAGTTCCGGTCGATCCCGCGCGACCTCGAACAGGCGGCGCGCCTGGAGGGGGCCGACCAGTTCACGATCTTCCGCCGGATCTACCTGCCGCTCGGCGTGCCCGGTATCGCGGTCTCGGCGATCTTCAGCTTCATCTTCTCGTGGAACGAACTGCTCTACGCCCTGGTGCTCACCCGCCGCCAGGTCCAGACGGCGCCCGTCGTCGCGACGAGCTTCATGTCCGGCTACGAGCTGCCCTGGGGCAAGATCATGGCGACCGGCACCGTCATCGTGCTGCCGGTGACGTTGTTCGCGCTCGCGGTCTCGCGCCACATGGTCCGCGGCCTCACCATGGGGGCGACGAAGTGACGAATCCAGGCGAAGTGACGACACCTAGCGAAGCGACGAGCCCTGCCGTCGGCATCAACCTGTCGTTCTGCGTCAAGCGCTGGGTCACGCCGGCGCTCTGGGCGCCGCTGGTGCGGGACGCGCTCGGCCTCGACCTCGTCCAGCTCACCTTCGACCTCGTCGATCCGCTCTGGCCCGACGCGGTGCTCGACGCTGCGGCGGACGACATCCGCGAGACGGCGGCCCGCCACGGGATCACCGTCCACAGCGCCTTCGTGGGTCTCGCCCATTACAGCTTCAACCAGCTGCTCCACCCCGATCCGCGCCTGCGCGACGTCGCCGAGCACTGGCTCGCCCGCGCCTACCGCTTCGCCGCCCGGGCCGGCATCCCCCGCGTCGGCGGTCCCCTCGGGGCGGTGGCGGCGCGGCCCGACGGGCACGAGCCGGAGGCGATCCCGCAAGCCGATTACCGCGACCTGATCGCCCGCATGCACCGCCTCGCCGAGGTCGCGGCCGCGGCAGGTCTCGCCGAACTGCTGGTCGAGCCGACGCCTTTGCGCCGGGAATGGCCCTGGACGGTGGAGCAGGCCGTCCGCATGGCCGACGACCTCGCGGGCGCAGCCCTGCCCTGGCGCTACTGCGTCGACTGGGGCCACGGCACCTACGAGCCGCTCTACGGGCGGGACCGGGCCGCGATGGAGCCGTGGTTCGCGGGGCTGGGGAACCGGATCGGCGCGGTCCACCTCCAGCAGACCGACTACCAGCTCGACCGCCACTGGGACCTGACGAAGCCGGGCCGGGTCGATCCGCCCGCGGCCATCGCCCTGCAGCGCCGCGCCGGCCTCGGCCACGCGCCGGTGTTCCTGGAGGTGTTCTATCCCTTCGAGCAGGACGACGCCTCGGTGCTCGACGCGGTGCGCCGCTCGGCTCTGCTGCTGCGCCAGGCGGCCGCGTGAGGACGGCGCCCGAGGCCGAGGCCGACCACGAAGGCGAGCATGTCCGCGCTCGGGTGGCCTGGTACTACTTCATCGCCGGCCTCAAGCAGCAGGAGATCGCCGACCGGCTCGGCATCACGCGCCTGAAGGTGAACCGGATCGTCGGCCAGGCCCGGACCGACGGCTCGGTGCGGATCGAGCTGCGGATGCCGCTCGCCCATTGCGTCGCCCTCGAGGCGCGGCTGCGGGACCGCTTCGGCCTCGCCGAGGCCGTCGTGGTGCCGGCGGTCGACGACCCGGCCGCCCAGCAGCGCGTCATCGGCGAGGCGGCGGGCGCCCTGCTCGACCCCCTGCTGACCGAGGGGCGCGGCCTCGGCGTCGGCTGGGGCAGCACGCTGTCGGCGGCGGCCCGGCGGATCAGCCCGCGGCGGCTCCCCGGCGCCTGGGTGGCGGCCCTGATGGGCGGCCTCACCCGCGGCTCGGGCACCAACACCTTCGAGGTGGCGACGGAATTCGCCCGGGCGCTCGGGGCCGAATGCTACTACCTCCCGGCCCCGATCTACTGCCCGTCGAGCGAGAACCGGCTCGCGCTGCTGACCCATTACGGCCTCGCCGAGGCGATGCGGCGGGCCCGCCAGGCCGACGTCGCCCTGGTGGCGGCCGGCGACCTCTCCGACCTCTCGCTGCTGGCCCGCACCCAGACCGTGTCGGAGAACCGCGCGGCGCTGGCGGCGGCCGGGGCCGTCGGCGACCTGCTCGGCGTCTATCTCGACCGCGACGGCCGGCCCGTCGACCATCCCCTCAATACCCGGGCGGTCGCCCTGCCGCCGGAGGATCTGCGCGAGGTGCCGTGCTCGATCCTCGCCGCCGGGGGCCTGCACAAGGCGGGCATCGTGGCGGCGGTGCTGCGGGCGGGATACGTCAACCGGCTGGTCACCGACGAGGCGGTGGCGGAGGCGATCCTGAACGAGGAGGAGCGCGCGTGAGCGGGATGAGCCAATGCCAGCATGCCGTGCGGTCCACCCGATGAGGTCTCCCCTCGTCCTCGCCGTCGATGTCGGCACCTTGTCGGCCCGGGCCGGTCTGTTCACCCCGGACGGGCGCTGCGTCGCGACGCGCCAGGCCCCGTTCCGGCTCCTGCGCCCGGCCGAGCACCATGCGGTCTACCGCATGGGGGAGATCTGGGCGGCGGTGGGCGCCAGCGTGCGGGACGCGCTGGCGGCGGAGCCCGGCGCGGCCGCGCGGGTCGCCGGCCTGGCCTTCGACGCCACCTCGTCCCTGGCGCTCACCGCCGCGGGCGCGCCGCCGCTCGACGGCGAAGCCGACGTCGTGTGCTGGATGGATCACCGGGGCGAGGCGGAGGCGCTGGAGATCGACCGCACCGGCCACCGTTTCCTCGACCATGTCGGCGGCGCCGTCTCGCCGGAGACGAACCTGCCGAAGCTGCTCTGGCTCAAGCGCCACCGCCCCGAGGCCTGGGCCCGGCTCACCGCCGCCCGCGACCTGTGCGACGAACTCGCCTTCCGGGCGACGGAGATCGACCGTCATTCGGTCTGCGGGCTGGCCTGCAAGTGGCCCTACCTGCCCAACGAGGCCGAGCCCTGGTGCCGCGACCTCCTCGATGCGCTCGGCCTCGACGACCTCACCCGCCTCGGGACCCTCGCGGCGGCGCCCGCCCATGTCGGCGCGGTGCACGGGCCGCTCTGCGAGGAGGCGGCGCGCCACCTCGGCCTGCCGCCCGGGCTGCCGGTGGCGGTCGGGCTGATCGACGCCGAGGCCGGCGCCCTCGGGGTGCTCGGCCGCGACTGCCGCACCCGCCTCAACCGGGTGCTGCCGATGATCGCCGGCACCTCGACCTCGTTCATGCCCTTCGCCCCCGACCCGCGCCACGTGCCGGGCGTCTGGGGACCGTTCAAGGACGCGGTCTTCCCCGGCCTGTGGATGCACGAGGCCGGGCAGAGCCTGTCGGGCGCCGCCCTCGACGCGGTGCTGGCCCATCACCCGGCGAGCCCCGGGCCGCCGACGCCGGAGCGCCACGCGGCGGCCGCAGCGGCGGTGCTGGCCCGCCTCGACGCCGAGGGACCGGCCTTCGCGGCCCGGCGCCACGTCGTGCCGGACTGGCTCGGCAACCGGGCGCCGCTCGGCGACGGGCGGGTGCGGGCGCTTCTCACCGGCATCGGCGAGGAAACGAGCGAGCGCTCGTTCCTGGAGGCCTATTACGCCACCGCCCGGGCGCTCGCACTCCAGACCCGGCACATCCGCGAGCACCTGAACCGCCACGGCTACGCTATCGACACGGTGGCGCTCGCCGGCGGGCACCGGCACAACCCGCTCCTGATGCGCCTCTACCGCGACGCTTTGGGCTGCACACTGGTGGTCGGCGCGGCGGCCGAGCCGGTGCTTCTCGGCACCGCCATGGTCGCGGCGACCGCCGCGGGGCTCGTCCCCGACCTGTTCGCCGCCCTCGACGCGATGGCGCCCGAGCAGGCGGCGCTCACCCCCGACCCGGCCTGGGCGCGGGCGCACGAGCGCGCCTACCGCACCTACCTGACCCTGTTCGAGGTCCGCAACGCGGTCGAGCGCGACGCGCTCTGCGCCGAAGCCGACCTCGCCGACGACCACGGATAGAGACCCCATGGCCTTTCTCAGCCTCGACGGCATCGTCAAACGCTACGGCGACCACACCGTGGTCGACGGCGTCGGCTTCCGCGCCGAGAAGGGCGAGTTCATCGTCTTCGTCGGCCCCTCCGGCTGCGGAAAGTCGACCCTGCTGCGGATGATCGCGGGCCTGGAAGAGATCACCGCCGGCACGCTGGCGATCGACGGGCGCGAGGTCACCCACGTCGAGCCCGCCGCCCGCCAGGTCGCGATGGTGTTCCAGTCCTACGCGCTCTATCCCCACATGAGCGTCTTCGAGAACATGGCCTTCGGCCTGCAGATGGCGAAGATGCCGGCCGACGAGATCCGCCGCCGGGTCGAGGAGGCGGCCACGATCCTGCAGATCGGGCCGCTGCTCCAGCGCAAGCCGCGCCAGCTCTCCGGCGGCCAGCGCCAGCGCGTCGCGATCGGCCGGGCGATTGTGCGCCACCCCAAGCTGTTCCTGTTCGACGAGCCGCTCTCGAACCTCGACGCCGAGCTGCGCACCCAGATGCGCATCGAGATCGCCCGGCTGCATCAGAAGCTCGGCGTGACGATGGTCTACGTCACCCACGACCAGATCGAGGCGATGACGCTGGCCGACCGGATCGTGGTGCTGCGGGCCGGCCGCATCGAGCAGGTCGGCACGCCGTCCGAGCTCTACGATGCTCCGGTCAACACCTTCGTCGCCGGTTTCATCGGCTCGCCGCGGATGAACTTCCTGCCCGCCACCGTGACCGAGGCGGCGGGCGGGCGCCTGACCCTGGCGCATCCGAGCTTCGTCGGCGGTCATCTCACCGCCGCCTCCCGCCGCGGGCCGGAGGCGGGGGCGAAGGTCGGCGACCGCGTCACGGTCGGGCTGCGGCCCGAGCACCTCGCCCTCGACGCCGCCGCCCCCTCGCTGCGCCTGCGGGCGGAGCTGACCGAGAATCTCGGCGGCTCGACCCAGATCTACGCCCGTCCGGCGGAGGGCGACGCCCTGTCGATCGTCGCGCCCGGACGCCCCGCCGTCGCCATCGGCGACGAGGTGCCGCTGCGGATCGCGCCCGAGCAGATCTACCTGTTCGACGGCGCCGGGCTCGCGCTCTGATACCAAATCCGGAAGATCACTTCCGGATCTGGTATCACAAGCCCGCGCGGCGCCTGAGCGAAGCCGAAATCCGCATTGCGCCTGCGATCCGACAGGATCGCCTGAAGCAATCAGTCGGATTTCGTATGACAGCGGGGAGAGTCCCCGCTCCCCTCCCCCGACGCCGTGACATCGAGCCATGACCCGACCCGCCCGCTTCCTCGGCATCGACATCGGCACCTCCTCGGTGAAGGCGGTGCTCCTCGACGAGAACCAGACCTGCCTCGCCGAGGGCGGCGCCCCGGTGGCGATCGACCGGCCGCGCCCGCTCTGGTCGGAGCAGGACCCGGAAGCGTGGTGGCAGGCGACCCTCGCGGCGGTGGCCGCAGCGCGCGCCCGGGCGCCGGGGGGCGAGCTCGGTGCGGTGCGCGCCGTCGGCCTGTCGGGCCAGCAGCACAGCGCCACCCTGCTCTCGGCCTCCGGCGCGGTGCTGCGCCCGGCGATCCTGTGGAACGACGGCCGCTGCGGGGCGGAATGCGCCGAGCTCCTCGCCCGGGTGCCGGACTTCACGGTGCGCTCGGCCAACGTGCCGATGCCGGGCTTCACGGCCCCGAAGCTGCTCTGGGTCGCCCGGCACGAGCCCGAGATCTTCGCACAGGTCGCCAAGGTGCTGCTGCCGAAGGACTACGTCCGCTGGCGGCTCTCCGGGGCCTTCGTGTCGGAGATGTCGGACTCCGCCGGCACGCTCTGGCTCGACGTGGCGGCGCGGCGCTTCGACGACACGCTGCTCGCCGCCTGCGGCCTCACCCGGGCGCAGATGCCCGACCTCGTCGAGGGCTCCGAGATCTCGGCCCACCTCTCGGCCGACCTCGCGGCAGCCTGGGGCCTGGGCGCTGACCGGATCCCGATCGCCGGCGGGGGCGGCGACAATGCCTGCTCGGCGGTGGGGATCGGGGCGGTGCGGGCCGGCGACGGCTTCCTGTCGCTCGGCACGTCGGGGGTGCTGTTCGCGACCACAGACCGGATGGTCTCGCTGCCCGAGCGCACCCTGCACGCCTTCTGCCACGCCCTGCCGGAGCGCTGGCACGGCATGGCGGTGGCGCTCTCGGCCGCCGCGTCCCTGTCCTGGCTCGCCGGGATCGTCGGAGAGACCGGCCAGGTCGGCGCCCTGATCGCCCGGGCCGAGGCCTTCGCGGCCGATGCGGACCGGCGCGCCCACGCGCCGGTCTTCGTGCCCTATCTCACCGGCGAGCGCACGCCGCACAACGACCCCGGCTTGACCGCCTCGTTCACCGGCCTCAGGGCCGAGCACGACCTCGACGCGATGGTCTACGCGGTGCTCGAAGGCGTCGCCTTCGCGATGGCGGATTGCCTCGACGTGCTGCGCGAGGCCGGGGCGGCGCCGCGCCACTGCGTGGTCGTCGGCGGCGGCTCGCGCACGCCGTTCTGGAACCAGCTCATCGCCGACACCCTCGACCTCAACCTCGCCTGCCCGCGGGGCGGCGAGCTCGGCGCCGCCTTCGGGGCGGCCCGGCTCGGCATGCTGTGTGCGGGCGGTACCGAAGCGGAGGTCTGCACCCGCCCGCCGATCCGGGCGGTGATCGCGCCGGACCGGACCTTCGCCGGGGAGAGCGCCACGCGGCGGCGCCGCTACCTGGCCGCGGGGCGGCTCTGAGCCGTTTTCGCAAAAGTGGGTGCCGGTTTTGCGACGAAGATCTGCGACACGACAATACGCCTGAGCGGACGAAGCGTCGGCCTGCCAATGCAAGCCTGATCAGGCCCGAGCGGGGGCGGGCCGCGCGCGGCACGCCGGCGCTGTTCCATGGAACGACGCGCAGCGGTCGGACGAGGA
The DNA here is from genome assembly GCF_900116815.1 of Methylobacterium sp. 174MFSha1.1. NCBI lineage: Bacteria > Pseudomonadati > Pseudomonadota > Alphaproteobacteria > Hyphomicrobiales > Methylobacteriaceae > Methylobacterium > Methylobacterium sp. 174MFSha1.1. Next base: position 189,320 of record NZ_FPCB01000011.1, read on the forward strand.
GCCCGGCCGCCGGCGCTGCCGCGGGCTCCCGCCCCAACGCTCAGCCGCCGCGCCCGCCTTCCGCGACGAGGCCGCGCTGCGCCTTCGAGCGCAGGCGCTTGTTCTGGAAGATCAGCGTGACGGTGGCGCCGCTGCCGCGGTTCGACCAGAGATACGTCTCGAAGGTCCCGAGCCCGGGGATCGTCGCGGTGCCGTCGAAGGTGCCGCGGCAGCCGAACAGGTCCTCGATCTCGGAGAGACGCATCTCGGCCTGGAGCAGCTCGAAGGCGCTCGGGCTGACCGCGCACTGCGTCCGCTCGATCGGCGGCCGGTGCGCGGCGACCGGTGCCAGCCTGGATCGGGGCGCAGCCGGGCCGGCATCGGCGGTCGGCGGCTGCGCACGCCAGGTCGGCACGGGCGGCGCGTCCTCCCACGCGTCGGGGGAGGCGTTCGGCACGGCGACGGCGTGTGGCGCTTCCGGGTGTGGAGCGTCGCTGGATGCCGCGACGGATCGCAAGCCTTCCGGTGCGGCTGCGGCGCTCCGCAGGGCCGGGGTGAAGGCTGGGCCTTGTCGCAGCCGGGCGGGACCGGTCAACACGCCACCGCGGTTGGACACGTGCGGCGCCCGCTCCTCATCCGCCTCGACGGGGGCGCGGGCGCGCCCGACGACGATGGCCCGGCGAAGGGCCGTGTCGAGGCCGCGAAGGTCGCGGGCGAGGCGGTCGCTCCACCCGGTGCCGGGCGGCCCGGAGCGGGTCTCGCAGGCCGCGAAAGCGGACAGGGCGTCGCGGATCTCGTCCTCGGTCCACTGCCCGGCCGGCTTGCCGAACAAGTCGGCCTCGCCCTGCGGCACGGCCTCCGCCGTGGCGGCGCTGAGCCGGCCGAGCCGCTCCTCCGCGAGGGTGCGGTGCGCGCCGCAGCCGCCGGCCGCCGCGAGGGCCGCGCGGAACGGCGAGGGTGCGGCGGCAAGGGAGGAGCCGCACGCGGCAGCGAGGAGGGCCGGGACGAGAAGGAAGCGCATGAGGGCGGATGCCTGGAGCTAGGTCATACCGCCTAAGCGAGAGGTTCGACGTGAACGAACTCTTACCGCGCGGACGGGAGCAGCCGGGCTTCGGCCGCCATACCTTACCGCCCGTTGACCATCTCGCTCGAATCGGCTGCAACCAGCGCGGCCGGTGACGGAGGCGCTCGCCCCGGCCGTCTCGATTTCCCGTGGGTTGCTTCGCAATGCAGGAATCGGCTTCGCTCACGTGTGTGGAGCCGGAGGCTCCACCGCGCGGGCTGGTAATACGATGTCCGAACTGATCGTGCGGAAATCGTATCAGGGAGGAATTTTCCGGCGATCGTATCACCCGCGAGCCAATCGATGATCCGGCGGATGTTGGGGGCAGCGGCATTCAGCAGGTGCCGGAGGTTGACCCTGGCCAGTCCGAGATGACAGGCCCTGCGCCGAAGCCGGGTCCACGGGCTCGGCGGCAGCGTCCCTCCGATGTTCGCCCGCCAGCGGTCCCGATCAACGAAAGCCCCACCGTTCCCTCGCGCCGTCAGACGACGGCTGGGTTTGTCAGCGATGCCGCGAGTGCCGCGGCGCTATCATCCTCGAACAGGAAGCCGATCCAACCAAGGCCGGGATGCCGTATCAGCAGAGGCCGCTTGCCGTCAGTCCGCTTGGCGAGAGCCGCCCAGACGGGAGAGGCTGTGCTCATCGTGATATCCGTGTCACGCGGCGTCGCAGGCACGGCGGGCGCCATCTGAGCCCGCAACACACTCACCATTTGGATGAGGCGATCGAGGTCATCGACGCTGTTGAAGATGATTGTCGCCTCTTCAGTTGGGCCCTGCGGGAGGGTAATCACTGCGGCCTGACCATCATCGCTGATGACACTACGCCAGTCCTGATCGGTCAAGTGAGCCTCCTCAACATTTGAGTCAGTTTAGATTGGTTAGTTTGAAAGAAGGGGTAGTCAGAGGAGCCATGCCCATGGTGGCCTCCCTGTATGTCGTCGCCGAGTGGCGTTCGGCGCCTTTCTCGCGGCGAGCGGCCGGAAGAAGGGGCAGGCGCCAATCATGGCGCCGTGCAGGATCGCTCATCTTAACTGACTGATTTAGCTGTACGCTAACGGGTACATTCCTTCAATGATTGTTATTTATCCACTTCAAAAAAGTGTTTGCGCGAAACGGGTTGGTATAATCTTCCTGCAAGTCGGGACGCTTGCGATAAATCTCGCGATGCTCGTATTTAATAGGGGTGCCGTCCGAATAAGAGCCATAGCCCCAGTATTTGGTTAAACGAGGATCTTCGAATTTTTTCAAGCTGGCCTGGTACCACCTGACAATTTCATAAATAGCCGTACTCGATCCGGAGTAACGCTCGATCATTGCTTCGCCGACATCGCTAATTTTTGTAAAGTGATAAAACCTCAAAAGTGCGTCGCCCGCGTGCAGCGTGCCCTCCGAGTCGAAGGTAACAGGCCGGGAACTGATATTCCAGCTTGCTACATTGTAGCCTGGATCTCTCACGATTCCGACCCCTTCGAAAAAAGCGGGTACCAGATCACACCAGCGCTGATCCGTATAGATACCTTCCGACGCTAGTTCGAAGCAGAAAAACTGAAGCCGTTCCCGCCACCACGCCGCAAACCGCCGGCCTTCTGCGTTGTTACAAACGCCCAAAAAACCTAAGTTGTACACGCCGTGCAGCAGAGCACTGCGCTCGTTTTCCCACATATATTTCGATTTTTCCTCAGGATTGATCAAATGAGGCGTCAAAATAATATTCGATATTTGCAATTTTTGGACCAGCGGCTCAAGGCTGTTGAAAATTGCAATATCTGGATCTATGTAAAATACGGTGTCAGCACCGGCTTCCATGATTTTTTCAAGGAAAAACCCTTTGACCGCAGTGCAAATTTCAACGATGTTGTGCCGAAATATCCAGCTTTCCAGCTTGTCGATCTTCAGATCTTTCAGCCAGAGCACATGATCAAAACCGTGATCGATCATGTCCAATTGATAATCAGGTGGCTCAAGATCCGATATACACAGCCACAAGGTCCAATCGGGGTGGTGCATTCTCAAAGTCTGGCTGAGCACGCGTGCTCGCGATAAATACGAGAAGGTTATGCTCGTGAAGCAATGCACTTTCGACATCTCAGTCTCCTAACGTTCAATATAAGAAGAAAATTCCGGGCCGGTCAATTCGATTGAACCAACAGGAATAGATCGCGATCGATAAATACGCAATTTCTCGTACGCGCTTCCAGAAGAAAAGAATTTGACAAGGTCCTTCTTGCTGTCCAGGAGAATACCGGACTGATAGTCCTCAACCATTTTGGCAGCGTTTCCACTGTCACGGCGACCAATGATATATGTGCCTGCCAGGACCGCCTCGAGGGTGCTGAATGAAAATGTCTCGAAGCAAAGAGACCACTGCACGACCATATCGATATCGTGCTCGATGAGAGCCGTAATCATCGCCAAAGAATTTTGAGACGTCACTGTTGTAGGAACAAAATGAATTGCGGGAGTCGGCTCGCTGGGGGATGTTGCAAAATGGAAAAAACTGTACCGTGGATCGCGACGGCATGTCTCGGCGAGCTCCTGGAAAACATGCCATCCCTTATGAGCGGAGGCCATGCCGACAAAGGCGACTTTCGCAGGACGCCCAACGTCTCGACTTCGGAACCGATCACCGAAGAGCGGACGAGCATGCGGTGATACGCTCAAGCTTCCCACGGTGAAATTGGATTTTTTGATCCAGAAATCACGCATGGTCTCAGAAGGAAAGATCACATCCGGTTTCAGCATCTCGAAGAGACGGCGCATCGCCTTGAGATGCTCGCCGCGCTCACTGCCATACACACAAACGGTGCATGAGGCCGACTCGAGCTTGGGAGCCCAGCAAAACTCTATATCATTACGCAATAAAGCGTAATTCGTGCATAACGTCGAACAATCATGAATCCATATTGAACTATTCCGAGGCCGAATGGTCTCATGCAAAGCAGTTATGAAGTCTAACGAAAATCCAAGAAATGAGTGAATAATTAAGCGATTATCGATACTTGATCCAGAGATACGCTTGGATAAACATGCAACTAAATCGGACTCCTTCGCGTGCCCGATTCGATCTCCGTCGATGACAATCGTAACGAGGGCTTCCTTTCGCCCATGGTCCGGGTCGAAGTAGAGCGTCGGACGCGAAGGAGAGAGGTGTACATAACTGACACCCATCGAATTCGACGCTCTTTGTTCTTGCCCAATACAATTTTGTATACCACCATAATTCCCGGTGTAATCGTCGTGGCTCAAGCTTATGATGACCTGAGTACGGCTACCAGGAATCAGTCGCCTCACGTATTCATCAAGGATACCCGGTTTGAGCGCGACGCGATGCGACGCGCCACTGAGATCCTGAGCAGCCCTTGCGCCCATAGAGCGCGCAGACGCGATGATCTTCGACTCTACGAAATGCTCGGATTTAGTCTGACGTCCTTCCGATTTCCCAACAACAACGTAGTGATAGAACGGATTGACACCCGCACTCTTGACGTCGGGATTTAAACGGAGGTACTCGCGAACATCGAATTGGGCGGTCGGATTGCGTCCCTCTTGCCACCCCTGAGCAACGAAATGGGCAAGGGGGTCAACCCCTGCAGAGGCGATGTCGGCGTAAGTCTTGAGATAATACTCTCGATCGAAATACGGCTCTATCTTAGAGCGTTGAAAGCTCAGTGCAGCAGCGTCGGCGGACGCAGGAGCACCGGTCGGCCTTGCATCAGTTGCATCATTCGCTTGATATTGTTGCCGCTCAAGAAGATAGTGATAAAATGGGTTAACACCAGCATAGGCGACGTCCGGCCGTGTTTTTAAGAACTCATCTATATCGAACCAGTCGGTCGGATTGCGCATCTCGCGCCAACCATACTCGAGAAAATGATCCAGGGGATCGACACCGCTCTCCGCAACATCGCCATTCCGAGCCAAGTAATATGCTGCATCGAAATGCGAAGCTACGACACTGCGGATGGCATCATCTTTATCGGGGCCAGGTGTATCTGCCACCTCGTCTCTATCATCTTCCGTTATGTGCTCCCGCTTGATAAGATAGTCGAAAAATGGATTGATGTCATTTTCAAGAAAATCCTTGTTCTTATCCAAATAATATTTAATACGAAACCACGAGTTCGGATTTCGTCCCTCACGCCATCCATATTGTAGAAAATGCTCAAGAGGATCGTGTCCAATCTGTGCAACGTCAGGATTCGTTGAGAGATAATAATTTGCGTCGAAGTTCTTGACGATGACTGAACGCTCTAGAGCCTTTTTGTCTATGGCTGGATTGCTTACGTCAGCATTATTTGCAACTTGCGATTTCTCTGGCTTCTTGCCAACCGTCCGGATCATGCGACTGATAAAATGTTTCATGGTCCACTGGCGCCCGCTAGTTACAACTATCGCGAATTATACAAATTCTTCTGAGAGAAGCGGCAATCGCTGTATTAGAAAAACAGAGATTCCTGAGGTGCAAGCGGTGCGATTAGCAGAACGCGACAATTTATCTGCTCGCCCCGGCTGAGATTTTTCGAGGTTCTCGTCACACCAATCCGCTCCGTGCGCCCGTCCACGGGCCTTCAATCCTACGAAGCTCTATTATTGTCAAGTCTGAAATATATCTTACATATTTTTATCACAAATTAAAAATATAATATTGATCAACCCTACAAAAAATCTGAATACTTCGGATCAAATCAACAATATTCACGGCAACAAATTGATATTTTTGATGTCTGAAGGCGATATCTTGCATCATATTTATTCGTTGGAACTCTGCTCATACTTGCAGTCGAAATTATTTTTTGCATCTACAAAATCGCCGAGGATTTTCTGTCGGTCAAAAATATAAAACATATCGATGCCATTCTGACTTTGGACAACAATCGTCTTTAATTCGCAAAACGCATGTACTCTTACCTCGATCGGAGGCTCCTAAAAATAGCTGGAACGAGAATGCAGAGGGCCAATCCCTGATGGGCCCCTGCCATTCACCAATCAACAAGTCGATCGAGAGTTCGGCGGCAGCACCGCAGCGGCACTTTGTCGGATGATGGTCAATATCTTTCCCAGTCGCGGCAATTAAATGTCGTTCTTGGTGAGCAACCCGGTCGAATTTTCCTTTGTACATTTGAATTTCTGATTTATAAATTCTATATAATTCTTCTTTTTGTTGGCTGTTATATATTTTATGAAATTATATTAGTAAGCAACATAAATTGAAGTATTTACTGATTTATCGGCGTTCCATTGCTCCAATATCTGCGCATGCGCCTCATGTATCGTGACGATATCGGTTACGGAAAAACCGCCTCTGGTTGCATCCTACCCGACGGCCCTGCCTCGGACAGACGCTCAGCGCAGCATAATCTGTGGCATCGCAATACGCTACGACAAGCTCGCCCGCGACCTTGCCTCCGCTCTCGCGCTATCCGCCGTTGTCGCCTCGTGTGCTGATCAGGTCTCGCCGCCAGCCCCTACTCGAAGCTCGTGCGCCGGCCGTCGCCGCGTCGCGTCGCCTGATAACGCTCGGCATCGCCGCGATATCGCCGATGCCGATCCCGCTTCGCGCCTGCTCAGTCCTCGTCCTGCCATCTCCGCAGATCCGTCTGGTCATGATAGCCCATCCGGTCGGGCGTTGTGATGAACTCCATCGTCGTGCCCCAAGGCATCCGGCAGTAGCACACCCTGTTTCCCGGCCCCTTCTCCGTCGCGTAGGGAATGGCGCGCGGCGCGGTCAGGGGCGTGCCGCCGGCCCGCTCGAAGCGCTCGACCGACGCATCGATGTCATCGGTGTAGAGCGCGAAATGCGTGATGCCGAAGTCGCTGGCCCGGATCGGCTGGGCCTGTTCGGGACCATTCATTTCGAACAGCTCGATGTCGGCTCCGGTCCCGATCTTGACCATCGCCTGGGCACGAACGACCGTTCCGGGGAACGCGCCGACAGCCCGCTCGAAGTCGGGCCCCTGACGCGGCGGATCCGGCGGTCCGAAGGACTGATAGATCACCTGGCCGTCGAAGGCGTCCACGAGGAACGATTTTGCCGCTTCGATGTCGGGTACCGTGATGCCGATATGGTTGACGCCGCGAATGACGGGTCGGGACATGATGGTCTCCTTGTGTTGACTGGGGTGAGCGCGCCCTCGAACGGACTTTGCCCGGAGGATCGCGGCAGGCCTGGCCCGCCTTGTCTCGCGGGCGCCGGTTTTCAGTCGGCCGTGAGAAAGTCGATCAAAGCGGCCGCGACGTCGTGCGGCCGCTCGTCGGCGACATAGTGGCTGCACCGCGCGATCGAGCCGCCCGTCACATGCGTGGCGAACTCTTGCAGCATCGGCACCATCTGCGCCCCGAACCGCTGGTCTCCCCCTAGGCCGAGCACCGGGATCTCCAGCGGTCGCGTCTTGTACGCCAGGGCAGCCGTATGATCGGCGTCGAGGGTACGATACCATTCCATGCCGCCGCGGGTGCGGCCGGGAAGCGCCATCGCCTTCGCGTAGATCTCGACGTCGACCGGATCGAACGTGCCGTGGTCGTAGAAGCGCTCGGCCATGAAGGCGGAAACGTAGTCGTATTCGCGACCGTGGATCAGGCGCTCGGGCAGATCCCGGTTCATGTGGAACCCGAAATGCCAGAGTCTCGCGGTCGTCGCCTCCCATCCGGTCCAGCCGGGAAGCGGCACGTCGAGCACGGCGAGATGCGTGACCGCCTCTCGATGGATCGCCGCCTGCGGCAGCGCCACCATGCCGCCGATGTCATGCCCACACACCGCGTAGCGGTCATGCCCGAGCGCGACCATGACCTCATGCGCATCGCGCGCCATCGTGGCCTTGTCGTAGCCGTCTAGGGGACAGTCGGAGAAGCCCGCGCCACGCAGGTCGATGGCCACCACGCTGAAATGCTCGGCCAGCAGCGGCATCACGTTGTGCCATTCCCACCAGGTTTCAGGCCAGCCGTGAAGCAGTAGGATCGGCGGACCGGCGCCCCCGGTGACGGCATTGATCTTGATGCCGTTCGCCGGCACGAGTTGCTGGGTGAATCCCTGCAAGGCCGCGATCATGATCGCACTCCGTTCAGATGTGAGCGTGAGAAGAGCGGTCGCCGCCACGAACCGTCATCTCGGCGATGATCGACCAGTCCTTCTCTCCGAAACCAGCCGCGACAGCGTGGCCGAGCCCGTCGCGGACCGCGTCGAGCAGCGGGAGCGTGCGTCCGATCTCGCGGCCGGCCTCCGTCGCGAGGCGCATGTCCTTGAGGGCGAGCCTGGCTTTGAAGCCCGGTTCGAACGATCGTTCGGTGATCTGCGCGCTGTAGCTCTCGTAGGCGCGGCCCGAGAACAGGGTGCCCAGGATGAGTTCGAAGAATTCCGCACGGTCGAGGCCGACGCTCTCGGTCAGCACGACACCCTCGGCCATCGCCTCGATCGCCATGGCGATCATCATGTTGCAGGCGAGCTTGGCCGCATTCGCCCGAGCGGGGGTCTCCCCCAATTTCCAGACTCGTCTGCTGAGGGGAGCGAGCAGCGGCTCGATCAAAGCCACGGCCTCGGCCTTCCCGGCTGCCAAAATGTTGAGCTGGCCGTTCGCCGCTACGCTCGGTCGTCCGAGGACCGGCGCGGACACGTAGCCGAGACCGGCCTCGTCGTGCAGGAGCGTCAATTCCCGCGCGAAGGCGAGCGAGATCGTCGAGGTGACGACATGGGTCAGCCCTGGTCGCGCATGCGCCAGCAGGCCGGCATCGAGGATCACCTCCCGAATGGCAGGGTCGTCCGACAGCATCGTGAAGACTGCCTCGCCCTCGAATGCTTCCGCCGCACGTTCGAGCAGCGTTACCCCGGGAACCCTCTCCTGGGCGACCTTGCTCCGGTTCCAGCTCCGGACGTCATGGCCGGCCTTCACCAGGTTGAGGGCCATGGCCGAGCCCATACTGCCGAGACCGATGAACCCGATCTGCATGGTCTAACTCCTGTTGATGCGATGACGGCGGGGCCCGGGACCGGATGCAGGCTGCCGGGCGATCGTCAGGCCGAGACCCGCGCCCGCGAGGTGGCCGACGGCGATGACGAGGCGAGCCACGCGGGCCTCCCCGCGCACGGCCGGGGTCACCCGAGCGGCCGCGCAGGTGGGTTGGGGGAAATCCGCAACAGGGGCGTCTCTCCCGGCGACGACGACAATCTATGTGCTTGGATTTGTTCGTTAACTGACATGAATGTACTCTCGCCGTTCATTTTTGTTCGGGTGGTCGCGATGGACTGGAGCGACGTCAGGATCTTTCTCGCCATCGCGCGATCCGGCACGCTCGGCGGCGCCGCGCGTTCGCTTCAGACAAGCCATCCGACCGTCGGCAGGCGCCTGCGCGCCTTCGAGCAGGCGATCGGTCACACGCTCTTCCAGCGCACGGCGGATGGTCTCGTTCTGACCGACGAGGGCCACGGGATCATCCCGCTGGCCGAGCAGATGGAGGAAGGCGCGCTGGCCATGGAGCGCCGGCTCGCAGGGCAGGAGCGGAATCTCAAGGGCAGTCTGCGTATCTCCTCAGCGGACTGGTTCGGGGCCTATGTCCTCCCTCCCGTCCTGGCGGATTTCTCGAAGGCCTACCCCCACGTCGACGTCGAGATCCTGACCGGTACGCGCCTGTTCAACCTTGCCCAGCGGGAGGCCGACGTCGCGTTTCGTATCGTGCCGTTCGACACGGCCGATGTGGTTCAGCGACGGCTGTTCAGACTCGAATACGGCGTCTACATCGCCGAGGACGCGGCAGACCCCGAATACGGCGACGGGACGGGCTACCGGCTGATCACCCATGACACGTCCACGGGCCGTTTCCCCGACATCGCGTGGCTGATCGAGAGTTTCCCCAACGCGCGACCGGTCCTGCGATCGAACAACCGCAACGTCCAGGGGCGCATGTGCCGGGAAGGCGTCGGCATCGCCGTCCTGCCGCGCGTGGTCGGCAACCAGATCCCGGGACTCCGCAGCCTGGACATGCCGACGCCGCCCCCCGCGCGCGACATCTGGATGGGATATCACCGGGACCTGCGGCGTCTCCAGCGCCTGCGTGCCTTCATCGCGACCGTCTCGGACCATCTCGTGAACGCGACCGCATGATGCCGACGCGGATACGCGCGGTCCGCCGGCGCCCCGCGGGATCAGGCAATCCGGTCCGTCGCCCCCTTCCGCACCGATCCGACGATCAACCACACGGCCGAGACCAGGAAGTAGAAGGCGCCGAACGCGGCGTAGGGAGCGATGTCCGCGATCCCGGGCGTCGAGGCACCTTTCGCCTTGAGTATGAAGAGGGTGCCCGCGAGGGCCGACTGGGCTCCGCTCAGGGCCATCGCCCACTGGGCGCCGGCCTGCCAGCGCCGCACGCCGGTCGCGAGTTGCAGCAGGCCGGCGAGGATGGCCCAGACCCCGAACACCGCCAGCACCGCGTGCGGGCCCCGACCGAGCGCGACCGCCACCGCGACGGCGACGACCGTGCTGGCCGCCGCGTTGAGGGCCTGGCTGGCATTGGCGGCCAAGCCGCCGCTGCGCCGCGCGTCGATGACGTTGGCGACGGCGTCCCAGGCGGGATAAGCGACCAGAAGCGCCGCCGCGGCCGGCGGCATGACCAGATGCGCCGCCGCAGCCGGCGGCATGGCTGCTCCGAGGGTGACGGCGGCCGCGACCCAGCCGGCGGACACCCCGGCACGGAGGAAGTAATAGGAACTCAGCCGGCGCGACATGTCACGGCCGGGATGGTGGATGGTCGTCATCGACGTGCCCTTCGGGTGCGCGACGCGGCGGAGGATCGGGACGACGGCCCATCACGCGGTGGACCCGGCGACCTGAACGCGGCGCTTGGTGAGAGCGGTGCGTGTTCAGAGGGATACGCATCGCTTCGGAAGGCAGGTTTACGATCGGACGCCGATGGCACCCATGACCGGATCGCTTGAAAACTTGACCGTTCTTCCGGACGGCGGACCGGGCATGGTCTCCGGCGACCTGCTCTCGCACGTGCTGGCGCAGATCCGGCTCACCGGGGACCATGTCCGGTCGCACGACGTCGCGCCGTCGACCCCTTTGGACCTGGACGCCGGGGCCGCCTACGTGCTGGTGGTCGCCGACGGCGCGCTCGCCGTAGAGGACGAGGCCGGGCAGCGCGACGCGATCGACACGGGGGATCTCGTGCTCCTGCCCCGCGGGCTCGCAGGCGCCCGGCTGGTCGCATCCGCCTCGCACGCCTCGGTGATCGTGTGCCGGTTCTGGTTCGATCCCCACAGCCTCCGCGGCATGATCTCGGCCCTGCCCGGGCGGATCCATATTCCGCGCGCCGAAGGCGCCGGGTGGCTGGACGGCATCGTGCCCTTCCTGATGGTCGAGGTGACCGACGACGAGCCCGGCGCGGCCCTGATGATCTCACGGATCATCGACGTCATCGTCATCCGCACCCTGCGGACCTGGGTGCAGCGTGGGCACACCACCGGATGGCTGGGCGGGCTGTCCGACACCCGCATCGCCCGGGCGCTGAAGGTCCTGCACGAGCGGCCGCTGCCCCGCTGGAGCGTCGAGGCCCTGGCCGACGCGGCCGGCATGTCCCGGTCGAGCTTCTGCGAGCGGTTCGCCGCCCTCGTCGGACGCTCGCCCCTGCGCTACCAGAACGAGTGGCGGCTCACGCTTGCGCGGGACATGCTGGTCGCCCGCGAGGCACGGGTCGGCGAGGTCGCGCTCCGTGTCGGCTACGAATCCGAAGCGGCGTTCAGCCGTGCCTACAAGGCGATGTTCGGCCATCCACCGAGGGACGAGCCTGCGCCGCCGAGCGAGCAGCAATCGCGGGCGTGACCCGTCTGCGTGGAACGGCAGGCGCGAAACGACCTTCGGCCGGTCGTCGCTCGACGGCATGGGCGCGATCGGCGCCCCTGGCGCATCCGTCAGGTCGTTCGGTTCGCCAGGGCCGTCGTCTCGCTCGGGGTTGCGATTCGCCTGGGTCCGCATCGGCTCTCCTCACGCCGCGGCTGACCCCATGCTCCAGCCTGACGACGCGCCCAGGAGCCGACTGTCGGCCATTGCTGACCGGTCGCACAGCGCTCTAGGATCGTAAAAACGCTCCGGCCCCTTCGAGCGGCCGGTCCCGGGAGGACGATCGTCATGACTGGAGCCCTGCGGCTCAAGCTCTCGCTCCTGCGGGGCGAGACGGCGTGCCCGTTGGATCTCGCCGATTTCGGTCGGCTGGCCGCGATCGACTTGCGCACGCAGACCAAATCGGTCCGCTCCGATCGCCTCGCGGTGGCGATGCTGGATCTGATCGCGTCCGGGCGCCTGCCGCCCGGCGCCCGCCTGCCTCCGGAGCGGCGCATCGCCGAGGCGGCCTCGGCGAGCCGGGTCTGCGTCCGCAGCGCCCTCGACCGTCTCAAGCTCGACGGCTACATCGAGGCCGTCCAGGGATCGGGGACCCGGGTCGTCGCGATCGAACGGGGCGGGCAACTGGCCGAGCTGCTCCGGGCCAACCAGGAGAACCTGGAGGATCTCCAGGATTTCGTCGCGTTCCTCGACCGCTGCGTCGTCGAGCAGCTCCTGCGCGATGCCTCCGACGCGGCGCTCGCCCGCGCCGCCGACCGCGTCGCGGCGGCGCCGCCGGACCGGGAGCTCCAGGCCCTGGCGGAGGACGAGGTCGGCTGGCGCCTCGCGCTCGCCGACGCCTCGCTCAGCCCGATCTACGCGATGATCGTCCGCCAGCTCGCGCGCGGGATCCGCAGCCTGTTCGGCAGCCTGCTCCGGGCCGCGGCCGCGTCGGGGCAGGCCGCCCAGGCGGACCCGCTTAGCCTTGGCCGCCGCACCCTCGCGGATGCGATCCGACGACGCGACAGGGCCGCCGCCCTGTCGGCCCTCGCGAGCCGCGCCGCCGCCTTTCGCGACCTCGACCGGTCCGGGATGGAAGGCGGCGAGCGCGGCCCGCGGAACGCGCCGGTTCCGCGGGACGACCTGATCCTGCGCGATCTCGCGGTGGCGAGCCCCGAGCAGCTCAAGGACCGGTTGACCCGCGAGATCGCCGGCATGATCGCGACCGGGCACGCGCGGGACGGCGCGCGCCTCCTCAGCGAGCGGCGGCTCGCGATGGTGTTCGGCGTGAGCCGGGCCTCGGTGCGCGAGGCCCTGGCCGCGCTCAAGGCCGACGGGACGGTGGTCGCCGACGAGCGCAGCGGCACGCGCACGGTCGATGCGCCGGTCGCGCTGACCTCGCTCGCCGCGGCCGACCTGTCACACTTGCAGACCATGTCGCGCCTGCGCGGCTACCTCGAGGTCTGGGCGGCGAGCCGCGCCGCCGAGCGCGGCAGCGAGCGCGACCTCACCGACCTGCGCCGCATCCTCGCCGAGATGGGCCGCTCGCATCTCAGCCCGCGACGCCGGATCGACCTCGATCTGCGCTTGCACCTGACCATCGCGCGGGCGGCCGGCAGCGCGGTCCACCTCTACATCACCGAGGTGCTGCGCGACCTGACGACGGCCTATTTCGACACCTCGCTCACCGCGCCGGCGATCGGCGGCGGGCGCGACGCCATGCTGCTCGCCCATCACACGAAGATCGTGACGGCGATCCTTGCCCGTGATCCCGTCGGCGCCGGCCGCGCGATGGCGGAGCATTGCGGCGCCTTCAGCGACCGCTACGCCCTGCTGGCGGAGGGCGAGATGCTGCCCTGCGGCCTCGCGACGGATCTCGCCCAAAGGCTCCCGGCCTTCGGCTGAGCGGAGGGCGGCGGCGCGCGAGGCGGGCCGCCGCTCGAGGACTTCACGATCGCGTTGCCGTCGCGAAGCTCTCCACGCCTCTGATTTTGCCGCATTTTCTTCGACGAACCGGCGTCCGCTTCGTCGGAAAATGCTCTACGCCTCGGGAGGCGTCTTCGCTGCCAGTTCCTCGAACAAGGCGACGAGCGCAGCACCGATCGGGCTGCCGAGCCCGGTACAGGCGTTCCAGCCCGGCCCGGCCCGGTATCCCGGCGTCGTTCCGACCGCATTGGTGCCGCTGACGATGCTGCGGAAGCAGTGCTGCCGGGCCGTGTCACCGTAGAGAGCCGGGTTGACGAACCCGACCGGCATGCCGAGCGTCTCGTTCACGAGCGCGAAGAGCCCGGCCCATAACGGCGCGACGGCGCTCGTTCCCCCGTGCACCGTCATCCACGGGTAGGAACCGACGAGCACGTAGTAGCCGAGCGTGTCCCGGTCGGCGCAGCCGGCGACGTCGGGCACGCCCCGCCCCGGTGGCGCGCCGGGATTGACCGACGCGACCGCGGCGACGGACGGGTCCTGGTAGGCCGGAGGCGGGAACACCGCGCTGATGCCGCCGCCGGAGGCTTGGACGCCGGAATTCCAGACCACCTCCGAGGCGATCCCGCCGCCGGCGCCGCGCGTGACCGATGTGCCGCCGCAGGAGAGGACGAACGGGCTCGACGCGGGAAAGTGGACATGGGCGGTGCCGCCCGGGTTGGTCGCCGTATCGGCCGACCCGTAATCCCCGCTCGACGCGCAGACCGTGATGCCGATTGCGGCCGCCTCGTGCATGGCCTCGTTCATGGCGTCGAGATAGGCCGCGTTCACCGTCGATTCGGGCATGCCCCAGCTGATCGAGATGATCGAGTTCGGGTTGTCCTGATCGTGAATGGCCGTTTTCACCGCGAGCAGGAAGCCCTGCAACGTGTTCTCGGCGAAGTAGACGTTGATCCTGGCATGGGGCGCGATCGTCCCCAGGACCGCGATGTCGAGGTAGACTTCCGCCGCGTCGCGACCGAGCGGGTCGTTGGTGCCCTGGCCGACCGTGATCGCCGAGACCGCCGGCAGAGGGACGCGCGCGTAGGTCTCGAAATAGGTCTTCAGCGTCTCAAGGTCGAACCCTCCTCCGAGCTCGATGAGCGCGACGGACTGCCCGGAGCCGGCGGCGGCGCTCGGAAATCCGTAGAGACGGGCGATGTTCATCGGATAGTCGCCGTTCGGCGGCAGGTCGTGGGTGCCCTCCTCCTCGTCCTGCTCCACCGCTTCCGCTGCCGGCGGCCGCGCCCCGCCCGGCCTCGCTCCGGGGACCGTCGGCGCGGTCTGCACGCCCTTGGTCGGCACCTGCGACCCGGACCGTCCCACGACCGGACCCCGCGTCGCCGCCTGGCGCGTGCTCAGGCCGAACACCGCCTTGACGATGGTCTTCAGTTCGGCCGGAACCGAGACCTGTCCATCGTAGGAGCGATAAGTCCCGGCATCGGACGCGTAGGTGTGGAGGGTGACGCGGAACGCGGCATTGATGTCGCCTACCGATCCGGCGAGCCGAACCGTCCTCGAAGACCGGTCCACCGCCTCGACCCGCAGATCGTGGCTGGCCGCAAACGCTTCCACTGCGGCGACGTCCGCCGGATCGGCCTGGTAGGTCCGGCGATAGCCGGAATGGCCGAGCCCGCCGCCGAGACCCTGGCCGGACGACAGCGCGTCGAGAGAGGGCAGCGCCGCGGCGGAGGCCGGCAGGCGCAGCAGCACGGTGACGATCACCTCCTGGTCCGCGACCACCGGCTGCTCGCGCACCGCCGACGACAGCTGGACCGGTGCGCTGCCCTTCAGCGCCTCGTAAACCTGCGCGGCCATCCGTGCTTCTCCTCATCCCGACGGGCACCGGAATCGAGCCTGCGATGCCGCGCCCGCGAGGAACGACCGCCGAAGACCGGGCGGCACGCCGCGACGATCAGCAGAGCGACGATCAAAGATAAATGACGCGACTTTTCTTTCGAAAGAGGTCATGTCGTATGCATGTCGACGTCTTCGGATGAACGCCCCATCGCTGCTTCGCTCATACACCGACAAGATGCACCACTGCAACGGCAAAAATTAATTGACATCGGCCCAAAAACGCGGCTGCAATGTATTTGCCGAGAAGGGGCGAGGAGACTAGGTTCGCCATGTTCAACCAGCATCAATTCTCTACCAATTATGGAAAACTCGTTTCCAAAATATGGGCCGATCCGTCTGAGTTCGATAAGCTTAAGGCCGACCCCGCGGCGACGCTGAACAGCTACGGAATCAGCACGGTCACCGGGGCGAAGATCTATGTCGTGCGCGTCGATCCGACCGGTCAAGGCGATGTGGAGCGGCAGGTGACCGACTGGCAGAAGGGCAACCAGGACGGGTCGTACTATCTCTGGATCCCCAACAAGCCCGACAACCTGGGCGGTGCGGCGGTGGCGGACGACACCAGCACCACCTGCACGCCCTGCACCACCTGCACCTGACCGGGCCGACGGAGGGTGCGGGGCGGTTCCGTCCGCCCCGCGCCCGCATCCGCACGAAACATCCGCGCGAAGAAACATCCGCGCGAAGCCGAAATCCGCGTCGCGGACGCGATTCTCGCAGGAACCGCCCGAAGCCGTCGAAGGGCTTCGTACGACAGGACCGGACGATCCGGCCCGGATTTGGAGGGGCTCAGGTGGTACAGTTACGTCGGACCGTTGGCCTGTCCCGACGCGATCGTCCGGTCACGGTCGGCGTCGTGCAGATCGCCCAGGTCAACTGGTCCCATCGCAAGCGCGAGCGCTTCACGGTCGAGGACGGCGTGATCGTCGCGCAGGCCGGGACGTGGTCGAACGCTGCGCCGTCCTTCAGCTACATTCCCTACGCGGTCGGCACGCTCCAGGCCTTCGTCCAGGCCCATGCGCGCGACCCCGACCGGTACCGATGGCTGCTGCCCGTCTACAAGCGCCTGCCGATCGGGGAACTCGTCGCCGCGATGGCGGAGGCCGACGTGGTCGGCTTCAGCAGCTACATCTGGAACGTCGAGCAGAACCTCGCCGCCGCCCGCGAGCTGAAGCGCCTGCGGCCCGACCGGCTGATCGTCTTCGGGGGACCTCAGGTTCCGGCGCGGGCCGAAGCCTTCCTGCGCCGGTACCCCTTCGTCGACGTCGTCTGCCACGGCGAGGCCGAGCGCGCCTTCCTCCAGATCCTCGAAGCCCACGAATCGGGCGACTGGTCGGATGTCGGCTCGATCAGCCGTCTGGCAGAGGACGGGCGCTTCGCGACGGCGCGCAGCCTCGGCCGCGCCAAGGATCTGTCCGCGTTCCCCTCGCCCTACCTGTCCGGCGTGTTCGACCCGCTGATCCGCGCCAATCCCGGGCAGGGCTGGATGGCCATGTGGGAGACGAACCGCGGCTGCCCCTACTCGTGCACCTATTGCGACTGGGGGTCCGCGGTGGCCAGCAAGGTCCACCGCTTCGACATGGACCGGCTTCAGGCCGAGATGGACTGGTTCGCCAGGAACAAGATCCGGTTCCTGTTCATCTGCGACGCGAATTTCGGGATCTTGCCGCGCGACGTCGAGATCGCCCGCTACCTGGTCGATACCTACGAGCGGCACGAGAGCTTCGTCAACATCAGCATCCAGAACGCCAAGAACCAGGTCGAGCGGACCTACCAGATCCAGCGGATCCTGACCGACTCGAAGGTCGCGACCTTCGGCGCCACGATCGCCATGCAGGGCGTGGCCGAGCAGACCCTCAAGGCCATCAAGCGCGACAACATCTCGATCTCGTCGTTCAACGAGCTGCAGCGGCGCTTCAAGCGCGACGGGCTCGATACCTACACCGACATCATCGTCGGCTTGCCCGGGGAAACCTACGAGTCCTTCGCCAGCGGCATCGACCTGATCATCGCCAACGGCCAGCACAACCGCATGACGTCCTACAATTGTTCGGTGCTGATCAACGCCGAGATGGGCGACCCCGCCTACATCGCGCGGTTCGGCATCGAGTCGGTGCCGTTGCGCATCATCTACCAGCACGACGACATCGCGATCAGCGAAGGCGAGGACGTGCACGAATTCATCGACACGATCATCGCGACGAAGTCGCTCGATCGTGCGGACTGGCGGCGCGCCCGGGTCTTCGCCTGGCTCGTCGAGCTGCTCCACTTCAACCGGCTGCTCCAGATCGTCTTCGTGACGCTGAACCGGGCCTACGGCTTCTCCTTCCGCGAGATGGTCGAGGCCTTCACTGATGCCGAGCCGGAGCGCTACCCCGTCCTGTCCGACATGGTGGCGGTGCTCGCCGGACAGGCGGAGCGCATCCAGGCCGGCCACGCGGAATTCATCGCCGCTCCCGACTATCTCGGGATCTGGTGGCCCGCCGACCAGTTCGCGTTGCTGCGACTGGTCGGGCGCGGCACCCTGCCGGCCTTCTACGCGGAGGCCGAGGCGCTGCTGGGGGCGTTCGTGGCGGGGCGGCGGCCCGCCGACGACCTGTCGCTGCTGCGCGACGCGCTGCGCGTCAACGCAGCGGCGTTCCGCATCCCCGAATGCTTCGAGGACACCGAGGTCGTCACCGGGCACAACGTCGTCGAGGTCTACCAGGGCGTCCTGGCCGGCGAGGACGTGCTCCCGGTCCGGGGCCGTCACCGCTACCGCGTCGACCGCACCGGCCTGGTGTGGCTGTCCTTCGACGCCTGGGCGACGGACGTCGTGCTCCAAGTCTACCAGCGGGGGCAGTACGTCTATCCCCTGACCGTGGTGGAGGCGCCGGGCATCGAGGCGGAGCGGACTGCGCGCGCCGAACTCCGGGAAACCGCGTGATGGAGGATTCCGGCCGACCGCTGCTGTGGCGCGGGGACTGCGTCGTCGAGGTCGTGGAGCCCGACCAGCTCCTCGTCCTCTCGGAGGACCGCTACCGCCTCTTCAACGGCCGGGCCTTCGCGGCGGCCGCCCCCCTGCTCGACGGAACGCGCGGCCTCGACGAGGTCTGCGCCGTCCTGGCGGATCGCGTGCCGCTCGCGGAGAGCTATTTCGCGCTCGGGGAACTCGGCCGGTCCGGCCTGCTGAGCCGGAACGACCCGGACGGTCCGGCGGGCGCCTGGTGCGACGCGGCCGGCCTTGATCAGGCCGGTCTCCGCGCCACGCGCGTCCGGGTGCTCGCCGGACGAAGCGAGGAGGCGGAGGCGTTCGAGGAGGCGCTCGCGCGCTCGGGCGTCGCGATCGCGGACGGCGAGGCGGACCTGTCGGTGGTGCTCGTCGACGACATCCTCGACCCCCGCCTCGAGGCGATCAACGCGGCGCGCCTCGCCGACGGCCGTCCCTGGCTGGTCGTGAAGCCGGCCGGCCGGCCGGGCTGGGTCGGACCGCTCTTTGCTCCCGGAGACACCGCCTGCTGGGCCTGTCTGGCCCACCGCGTCCGCGAGGCCCGTCAGGCCGAGACCTGGATCGGGAGGCTGCGCCGGGGGCCGGCGCCGACGGCGCCGCCCTCCGGAACCGCCACGACCCGCGACCTCTGCCGCCAGATCGCCGTCGCGGAAGTCCTGTCCTGGATCGGGGGCCGCCGGCCGGGTCGCCTCTTCGGGCGGATCCTGACGGTGGATGCCGCGGACCTGAGCACGCGCCTGCACGAGGTCGTGCGGCGGCCGCAATGCAAAGCCTGCGGCACGCCTGACTTGGCCTGCGGCACGCTTGACTTGGCCTGCGGCACGCCCGTCCCGCACCCGCTCGCGCGGACCGCCCCGGGCGGCGAACCGACGGCGTTGTGGGAGCCCGACGGCGCCGACCTCGACCGCTTCGTCGACGAGATCACCGGCGTCGTCCAGCGGGTCGAACCCGGGCTCGAGAGCCCGAACCCCCTCGTCCATACGGCGATCGCCGTGCACTTCTTCCCGATGTTCAAGGACGACCTCAAGGTCCTGCAGCGCAACCTCATCGGCCGCGGCGGCGGCAAGGGGCGGACGCCCGCCCAGGCGCGGTGCGGGGCGATCGGCGAGGCGCTGGAGCGCCATGCCGGAATCTGGCAGGGCGACGTCGAGCCGGTCCTCCGGTCCTCGGCGCGGCGGCTCGGTGCGGCGGCCCTGCACCCCTCGGCCTGCCTGCTGTTCAGCGACGCGCAATTGGAAGGCCGGCGGGCCTGGAACCGCGCCCTGCGCAGCCCGCACCAGGTCGTGACCGAGCCGCTCGACCCCGACGACGAGATCGACTGGACGCCGGCCCGCAGCCTGACCCACGACGAGATCCGCTACCTGCCCGCCGCCTATTGCTGGTACGGCCATCCGGAGCTGGCGCGCATGATCTGCCTGGCGGACAGCAACGGCTGCGCGGCGGCCGGGGCGCCGGACCGGGCGGTCCTGGCCGGCCTCGTCGAACTGATCGAGCGCGATGCCGTGGCGATCTGGTGGTACAACCGGCTGTCGCGGCCGGCAGTCGACCTCGCGAGCTTCGGCGACCCCTACATCGACGATCTCTGCCGCCGCTACCGCGACCTCGGGCGGGAGATCTGGGCGATCGACGTCGGCGCGGATCTCGGGGTGCCGGTGATCGTCGCCCTGTCCGCCCGCACCGACCGGGCGGCCGAGGACGTCATCTTCGGGTTCGGGGCCTCCCTCGATGCGCCGCGCGCCGTCCTCCGCGCCCTGACCGAGCTGAACCAGTCCTACGGCTTCGTCTCGGCCACCGAAGCCGAGGGCCGGACGCAGTACCGGGCCGAGAACGCGGAGATGCTCGACTGGCTGCGGAGCGCCACCCGGGCGTCCCAGCCCTACCTCGTGCCCGACCCGGCCCTGCCGCCGCGCCGGGCGGCGGACTTTCCCGCACCGCCCTGGGAGGATGCGGGCGCCGCGGTGCGCGGCCTCGTCGCGCGGCTGGGCGAGGCCGGCCTCGAGGCCTTCCTGGTCGACCAGACCCGGCCCGATATCGGCCTGCCCGTCGCCCGCGTGGTCGTTCCCGGCCTGCGCCACATGTGGCGCCGGCTCGCCCCGGGGCGTCTCTACGACGTGCCGGTCGCCCTCGGATGGCTCGACGCCCCGCGCGCCGAGGCGGATCTCAACCCCTACTCCATCTTCATATGACCGCACCGACCATCCACCTGACCCTCGTCCCCGGCATCGCCCTCGCCGAGGCGGACGGATCGCTCGCGGTCAACGGCCGCCGCTTCGACCTGCCCCTGACGGGCCTGACGCCCGGGAGCATCGCCGCCCTGCGGAGCCTGGCCGACGGCCCCGTCGAGGAGGACGCGCTGGCCGCGCCCGTGGTCGCGGCCGAAGGGCTGCGCGGTCTCATGGCCCTCGAACGGGCCAAGTTCCAGCTGCACGAGCTCGGCCTCGTCCGGCGCACCGCGCTCCACGACGGCGTCCCCCTGGCGACTTTGCACCCGATGACGCCCGGGCCGGCCTTCGTCTCCGGCGCCGTCGTGCCCGGGCGGCTCTACGCGCTCTCGCGCTTCGCCTGGCTGCGCCGGGGCGAGGGCGGCCTCGAGCTCGAATGCCCGCTCTCGACGGCCCGCCTCCTCTGCCACGACGGCCGCGTCGCGGCTCTGGCCGCCGCGCTGGCCGTGCCGAGGAGCGTGGAGGAGGCCGCCTCGCTCGCAGGGCTGCCCGACGCGGTCGCCGCGGCGCTCATCGACATGTTCCTGCACGTCCGCGCGGCGGCGGCCGTGGGCAACGACACGAGCGCGGAATCCGATCTCGCGCACCCCCTCGCCGGGTGGGAGTTCCACGACCTGCTGTTCCACGCGCGAAGCCGGCAGGGACGCCACGACGCGCCGTACGGCGCCACGTTCCCGATGAAGGGACGGGTGCCGCCGCCGCCCCTCTCCGCCCCGCGCCGCTGGGCGCACGACATCCCGCTCCACATGCCGGATCTCGACGCGCTTCGCGCGCGCGACCTGCCCTTCGCCGAGGTGGTCGAGCGGCGCCGGTCGGTGCGCCGTTACGCCGAGGCGCCGGTCACCGTCGCGCAACTCGGCGAGTTCCTCTACCGCACGGCGCGCGTCAAGCACGTCCTTTCCACCCCGCCCGGGGAGATGGAGCTGAGCCTGCGCCCCTATCCCGGCGGCGGCGCCATCCACGAGCTGGAGATCTACGCCGTGGTCGGCGGATGCGCGGGGCTGGAGCGCGGCCTCTACCACTACGATCCGGTCGGGCACCGCCTCGGCCTCGTCGTTCCGGAGAACGGGCAGACGGCCGAACTGCTCGAGATCGGCTGGCGCACCGCCGACCGCCAGTCGAGGCCGCAGGTCTTCTTCGTCATCACGGCGCGTTTCCGCCGCCTGCAATGGAAGTACCAGTCCGTCGTCTACGCGGTGATCATGAAGAACGTCGGCGTCCTGTACGAGGCGATGTACCTCACGGCGACGGCGATGGGCCTGGCGCCGTGCTCGCTCGGCGGCGGGGTCGTCGATCCGTTCTGCCGGGCCGTCGGCCTCGACCCGTTCGAGGAGGCCCCGGTCGGCGAGTTCATGCTCGGCAGCACGGAGAGGGCGGCGTGATCCGGGACGTCGCGACCGCGTTCTACGCGCTCCTCAATGCCCGGGCGTTCGACCGCCTCGGCGAGGTGATGGCCGCCGACTGCCGGACCGGCGTGCCCGGCCTGGCCGACGGCCCGGACGCCTTCGGGGCGATGGCCGCCGGCTACGCACAGGCCTTTCCGGACATCGACCACGCCGTCCTCGACACGGTGCGGGAGGGCGACCGGATCGTCGTCCTCACCCGGACCTCGGGCACGCACCGGGCGCCGTTCCTGGGCCACCCGGCGACCGGCCGGCGGTTCTGCGCCTCCGGGATGGACCTGCTCGGGTTCCGCGGCAGCCTGATCGTCAGCCGCCAGGCCGTCTTCGACACCGTGACCATGCTCCGGCAGCTCGGGCTCTACCGGTGACGGCCCCCTCGCCTCCCCCCGGGCCGGGCCGGGCCCTGATGCTCGACGAGATCCGCGAGGAGCCCCTCGCCTTCCTGGCCCGGATGCGCCGGCAATACGGCGACGTCGTCGGATACGGCACGGACGCGTGGCGCGCGGTGCTGATCAGCCATCCCGATCACATCCGCCACGTCCTCGTCACCAACGTCCGCAACTACGCCAAGGAGGGCACCCCGGACCTGCGGATGCTCAAGCCGATGCTGGGGGACGGCCTGCTGACCAGCGACGGCGAGACCTGGCGGGCCCAGCGCCACCTCCTGGCCCCCCTGTTCCGCCGCAACATGGTGGAGGCGTTCGGTCCCCTGATCGTCGAGGCCGCGGTGGCCGTCCGGGGCGACTGGGCGGCGCGGCCGGGCCGGGCGATCGAGGTCGGGGCCGAGATGAGCCGGCTGACCCTGCGGATCGTCGCCAGGGCCCTGTTCGGCTACGACCTGTCCGACGACGCCGACCCGTTCACCGACGCCGTCGAGATCCTCAACGAGGCGATGGGCGGGCTAACGCCCCGGACGGGCGACGCCCGCTTCCGCTTCATCGGCGCCCTCGCGGTGATCCACGATGTCGTGGAGCGTGCCGTCGCGGCCCGCCATGGGAACGGGCATGCGGAAGGGCTTGCGGGCGGGCCAGGGGGGGTCGACGCCCTGTCCCTCCTGCTCGCCGCCCGGGACGGGCGGGGGCTGCCGGCCATGACCGACCGGGCCCTCATCGACCAGAGCGTCACCCTGCTGCTGGCCGGTCACGAGACGACCGCGAAGGCCCTGACCTGGACGTTCCACCTGCTGGCGCGTCACCCGAAGGTGGAGCGGCGCGTCGGCCACGAACTGGCGCGGCTCGGCGGATGCAGGCCCACGGTCGAAGACCTGCCGTCCCTCCCCTACCTCGCCGCCGTGCTGCGCGAGGCCATGCGGCTGTTCACCCCGATCTGGATCGTGTCGCGCATCGCCGTCGGCGACGACGTCGTCGGCGGCCACCACGTCCCGGCCGGCACCCTGGTTCCGATCAGCCCCTACCTCGTCCACCGGCACGAGGCGTTCTGGCCCGAGGCCGAGCGGTTCGACCCGGACCGCTTCATGCCCGAGCGGACGGCCGGCCATCACGCGCATCAGTTCCTGCCCTTCGGAGCCGGGCCGCGCCACTGCATCGGCGAGCACTTCGCCATGATGGAACTGCAGCTCGTCCTGGCGACGCTGCTCCAGACCTGCCGCCTGCGCCCCGCGGACGACCGGGCAGTCGTGCCGGAGGCCCTCGTGACGCTGCGCCCCCGCGGCGGCCTCCGGATGATTCCGGAACCGTGGGACGGGGCCTCGCCCGCCTGACCGCCCGCCTCCCTCCCGTCGATCCCGTGCCCGCGGCCACCCATCACCCCGAGAGCCCACCCGAATGTCCTACCGCGCGAAACGCGAGAATGCCGGCCTCGAGGCCGAGCTGGCGCGCCTCGAAGCCCAGGCGGCCCTGAGCTGGGTCGCCGAGGCGCGGCGTCTGCGCGGGCTCGGCCTGCCGGAGCGACCGCGCATCCTGGAGCTCGGCGCAGGCCCGGGCTGCGTGACGACGCGGCTGCACGACCTGTTTCCCGGCTGCACGATCACGGCGCTCGACGACGACGAGGACATGCTGGAGGTCGCGAGAGCGCGGTGCGCGGGCCGCCTCGGCATCACGCTGACGCGGGCCGACGCGGCCGCGACCGGGCTCGCGGAGGCGAGCTTCGACCTCGTCCTGTCGCGCTACCTGTTCCAGCACCTCGCGCGGCCCGACCTCGTCGCCGCCGAGGCGCTGCGCGTGCTGCGTGCGGGCGGCGTGCACGCCGTCATCGACATCGACGACGAACTCTGGGGGCTCGCGGAGCCGCGCTTCCCGGCCCTGCAGGCCATCCACGCGAAGGCCTCGGCGTCGCAGACCGGGGCGGGCCGCAACCGCCGCGTCGGCCGCGCGCTCCGGTCCATCCTCGACGACGCCGGCTACGCCGACGCCGCGCTCGACGTCTTCTGCTACGGCAGCGACTGGCTCGGCCTGGAGCCGTTCGGGGCGCAGATGGACCCGGCGCGGCTGCTGCCCCTCCTGCGCGACAAAAGCCTGTCGATGAGCGACTACCTCGCCGCGCAGGCGATGACGGACGCGTTCACGGCGACGCCGGGCGCGCGCGTGCTGCTGATCGGCTTCATCGGCACCGGGAGGCGCCCGTCGTGACCGGCTTCCCGCCACGGCCGGTCCTGCGGCGCGACCTCCACGCCGAATGCCTGCCCCTCGGCCTGATCCTGCTCGGCGAGCGCCGCCGGCACGTCCTTCCGGGACGGGCCTTCTCGGCCGTCGCGCGGCAGATGGACGGCGCTCGCGATGCGGACGGCATCGCCGCGGCCGCCGCGGCCGAGGTGTCGCTGCCCGAGGCCTGGTACGCGCTCGACGCCCTGCTCGCCGGCGGCCACCTCGTCGATACCGCCCCCGCGATCGAGCGGGCCGAGGCCGCCTGGTGGGACGGCCGGTCCGTCGAGCCGCGGCGCGCGACGGAGGCCCTCGCCGCCCTGAGGGTCCGCGTCGACTCCCTGGGACCCGATCCCGCGCCGGTGCGCCGCGCCCTCTCGGGCATGGGGATCGGCACGGGTTCGGGGATCGGCGACGGCGAGCCGGACATCCGCGTGGTGCTGACCGACGACTACCTGCGCGGGGAGCTGGGGCGGATCAACGCGGAGCGGCTGCGGGACGGGCGGCCCTGGGTGCCGGTGCGCCCCGTCGGCGCCACGGTCTGGATCGGTCCGGTCTTCCGGCCCGGGATGTCGGCCTGCTGGGCCTGCCTGGCCGAGCGCATCGCGCTGAACCGGCAGGTCGAGCAGTTCGTCCTGCGCCGGCGGGGACGGACGGCGCCGCTCTTTGCCGCCCCGCCGAGCCTGCCGGCGACCGAGCAGGCGGCCGCCGACCTCCTGGCGACGGCGATCGCCGACTGGGGCGCCGCCGGCGGCAGCCGCCTCGACGACACCCTGGTCACCTTCGACTTCTCGACCCTGGCGACGCGCCGCCACGCCGTGATCCGCCGCCCCCAATGCGAGGCCTGCGGCGACCCGGCCCGGTTCGGGACCGCGAAACCCGTCATCCTCGGCAGCGTGCCGGCGCTGACGACCGCCGATGGCGGCCACCGCAGCGTCTCGGCCGAGGAGACCCTCGCCCGGCTCGCCCACCACATCAGCCCGATCACCGGCGTCGTGACGTGGCTCGAGAACTACGTCGGGCACACGGAGGACCTGATCTACAGCTACACGGCCGGGCACAACTTCGTGATCGGCCACGACACGCTGCGCTGGCTGCTGGAGGGGTTGCGCAACCGCACCGGCGGCAAGGGCATCACCGACGTCCAGGCGAGGGTGAGCGCGGTCGGCGAGGCGATCGAGCGCTACAGCGGCGTGCATCGCGGCGGCGAGCCCGCCGTCAGGGCCTCCCGCCTCGATCTGGGCGAGGACGCGGTCTCGCTCGAGCGGTGCCTGAACTTCAGCGACGCGCAGTATCGCGGACGCACGACGACGGACGACGCGTCGAGCATCCTCCATCGCGTGCCGAACCGGTTCGACCCGACGCTGGTCGTCGACTGGACGCCGCTCTGGTCGATGACGGAGGAGCGCTTCCGCTACCTGCCCTCGGCCTATTGCTGGTACGCCCATCCCGAGTCGCGCCGGCACTTCTTCTGCGCCGGCGAGTCCAACGGCTGCGCCTCCGGCGCGACGCTCGAGGAAGCCATACTCCAGGGCTTCTGCGAACTCGTCGAACGCGATGCCGTGGCGATCTGGTGGTACAACCGGATCGGGCGGCCGGGCGTGGATCTGGCGAGCTTCGCATCGCCCTACCTCGATCGCCTGAGCGCGCATTACCGCAGCCTGCACCGCGACCTCTGGGTGCTCGACCTCACGACCGATCTCGGCATCCCGACCTTCGCGGCCTTGAGCCGCCGGACCGACCGGGCGGTCGAGGACATCGTGTTCGGGTTCGGCGCCCATCCCGACCCCGACGTGGCGCTCCTGCGCGCGGTCACCGAGCTGAACCAGTTCCTGCCGGCGGTGGCGCGGTCGGATGCCGACGGGCGCACGGTCTATGCCTGGCCCGAGGACGACGCGATCCGGTGGTGGCGATCCGCGACCGCGGCGCGGGAAACCTGGCTCCTGCCCGACCGGGCCCTGCCCGCGCGCAGGCGCGGCGACTTCTCCTACGAGCCGAGGACCGACGTCGCGGACGCGGTCCGCGACTGCGTCGCGCTCTGCCGCCGGCACGGCCTCGAGATGCTGGTGCAGGACCAGACCCGCCCCGACATCGGGTTGCACGTCGCCAGGGTGGTGGTTCCGGACCTTCGCCATTTCTGGCGCCGCCTCGGTCCGGGGCGCCTCTACGACGTCCCGGTCCGGCTCGGCTGGCTCGAACGGCCCACGCCCGAAGCCGCGCTCAACCCGATCCCGGTGTTCATATGACCTACGCCCACGGCTGGTACTGCCTCGCGTTCGAGGACGAGCTGACTTCGCCCCTGACGCCCGTGACGGTGGATGGACGGCGCCTCATGATCGTCCGCCGCGATGCGGGGATCGAGGTCTTCGACGCCGATTGCCCGCATCGCGGGGCGCATCTGGCGGTCGGCGGCCGCCTCGAGGACCGGCACGTGGTCTGTCCCTATCACGCCTACCGCATCCGGCTCGGAGGAGAGGCGGCGGGATGGTCGGTCCGCCGGTACGAGAGCCTCTTCCGCGCCGGGGCGGTGTATGTCCGCCTGTCGGAGGCTGAGGACAACGGCTGGCCGGCGACGCTCGACGGGCTTCTGGAGGACCACGACGTGACCCCGGGTCTCACGATCCCGCTCTCGACCACCATGGAGGCGGTGATCGAGAACGGCTTCGACCGGCTGCACTTCCACGCCGTCCACCGCCTGTCGGTCCATTCGTTCACGGTCTCGCCGGCCCCCGACGGCGCCCTGACGGTGCGCGGGCGCTTCTCGACCCGCACCCGGGACGGCTCGCCCTCTGACCTGTCCTACGACGCGCGGGCGTTCAGTCCCGGCCTGATCCTGGTGCAACTCGGAGGATCGGCGCCCTACGGCGTGATCACCGGCGCGATCACGACGTCGCCGACCACCTGCACCGCCCGCCTCTCCTTCGTCTTCCCGAAAGGCACGCTGGCCACGGCGCAAGGGCAGCGGCAGAAAGCCGGGCTCGCGGATTACAGCCGCCAGGGACTGACCGACGACGACCGGGTGTGGCGGAACGTGTCGCGGTCGGCGGTCCCGCACTGGAGCCCCGACGACGAGTCCGTGAGGGGGTTCTACGCGTTCTGCCGCAGGTTCGAGAGCGGGTCCGCATGACCGGTCTGCCGGAATCCCTGCACCTCGCGATCCGCGTCGAGGGGCATGACGGGCCGTGCGTGCTCTGGATCCACGGGTACACGATCGATTCGAGCCTGTGGCGCGGCCTCTGGGATGCGTTGCCGGGTTGCCGGCACCTCGCGGTCGACCTGCCCGGCCACGGCGCCTCGCCGCCGCTCCGGGCGGAGGAGACCCTGGCGACGCTCGGGCGGCGGCTCGCACGCTGGGCCGTCGCCGAGGGCGTCCGGCACGTCGTCGGGCTCTCGCTCGGCAGCACTGTCGCCCTGCAGGTCGCCATCGAGGCGCCGGACGCGTTCGAGACGCTGACTCTCGGCGCACCCGCCTTCGGCGGCGGCCCGGTGGAGGGCGAGGTCGGACGGCGCTACGCGGAATTGCGCCACCTGCACCGAGATCTCGGCCACGGTCCGTGGCTCGCCGATCGATGGATGGTGTCGCCGCCGGACCTGTTCACCGCCGCGAAGGGCAAGCCGCTCCTCTGGCCCGACATCGCCCGCGTCGTCCGGCGCCACCGGTGGGAGGAATTGCCCGATTTCGCCATCGCCCGGATCGCGACTTGGCCGCAGCCCCTGGCCTCCATCCGGAGGATCCGCGCCCGCGGGCGGATCTTCATCGGCTCGTCGGAGATGCCGGCCTTCGTCGAAACCGCCTTCATCCTGGAATCGGCACTGGAGCAGGCGGAGATCGTCCGCCTGGACGATGCGGGCCATCTCTGCATGATCGAGACTCCCCTGGCGGCCGCGGAGACGCTCCGGCTCGACTGGGGGCTCTGCTCCTGACGTCGTCGCCCCGTCCGACTACGCGCCTGCGTTCGGGCGGTCGGCCGCCAGGGTCCGAAGCTCGACGGCGCAGGCCATGGAGATTGCGGCCTTTCCCGCCCCGACGACGATCGTGCGAACGCGGGGCGGCTCCGGCAGGGCCTTCGCCAGGCTGACGGCCGGATCGGCCGCGAAGACCTGCCGCAGGCGGTCTCATGACTCGGTCACGGCATCCCTTTACTCGTTATCGCCCTGGATCGCAGCGATGACCGCATCGGTGACCTGGCGGGTCGTCGCCCTGCCGCCGAGATCGGGGGTGTGCAGGCTCGGATCGGCAGTCACCCGCTCCACCGCGCGCATCAGCCGGTCGGCTGCCGGCTTCTCGCCGAGGTGCTCCAGCATCTGGCAGGCGGTCCAGAACGTCGCGATCGGATTGGCGATGCCCTTGCCCGCGATGTCGAAGGCCGAGCCGTGGATCGGCTCGAACATCGACGGGAACTTGCGCTCCGGGTTGATGTTCGCGGTCGGCGCGATGCCGAGCGAGCCGGCGAGCGCCGCGGCGAGGTCCGACAGGATGTCGGCGTGCAGGTTGGTGGCGACGATGGTGTCGAGGGTCTCGGGCTTGATCACCATGCGCATCGTCATGGCGTCGACCAGCATCTTGTCCCACGTCACGTCCGGGAACTCCTGCGCCACCTCGGCGGCGATCTCGTCCCACATCACCATGGCGTGGCGCTGGGCGTTCGACTTCGTGACGACGGTCAGGAGCTTGCGTGGGCGGCTCTGTGCGAGCTTAAAGGCGTAGCGGATGATGCGGCTGACGCCGGTGCGGGTCATCATCGAGACGTCGGTGGCGACCTCCTCAGGGTGGCCCTGATGGACGCGCCCGCCGACGCCGGCATACTCGCCCTCCGAGTTCTCGCGCACGATGACCCAGTCCAGTTCGGGGCCCGAGACATGGCGCAGCGGGCTGGTGATGCCGGGCAGGATCCGGGTCGGGCGGACATTGGCGTACTGGTCGAAGGGCTGGCAGATCGCGAGTCGCAGACCCCATAGGGTGATGTGGTCCGGCACGTCCGGCGCGCCCACGGCGCCGAAATAGATCGCATCGTGGTTCCTGATCTGCTCCCGGCCGTCCGCCGGCATCATCACGCCGTGCGTCTTGTAATAATCGGAGCCCCAGTCGAAGTGGTCGAACTGGAATTGGAACGTGCCGGTCTTCCCGGCCAGGACGTCCAGCACCTCGATGCCGGCGGCGATGACCTCGATGCCGATGCCGTCGGCCGGGATCGCGGCGATTCTGTAGGTCCTGGTCATGACAGTGCTCCGTATGGGATGAAGGATGTGGAAGGGTCAATGCGCGGATACATATATTATATTATATTTGGAGCGACAGAATAAGGAGGAACATGGATCGCTTTAATTTTTTTCCGATAAGGCAATAAGTAATCTGAATATATATCTTTGCCAAAATGCACCATATCCTCGACCGCGAAGCCCGTTTGACGTAAAATACCCGCCCAAATTGATCCATCGACACACAGACCCTGAATCTGACTGGTTGTAAAACAGTAATCAGCCTTACTCAATCCAAGTTTTATTATGACGTGATCCATCCAAATTTGATCGTAAGGACATTCCGCAACAACAATGATTTTCTTGCCGGCGGCTGCCGCTGATTTATAAATCTGCCCCATGCGCGTATCTAATTCGAGACAATCGGCGGCAAAATCCGCCTCTTGTTCCAACGCCAGGGGATCATCGATGCCAAATTCACTCGCAAGCTGCGCAGCAATTTCTTGAAGACTTGCATTGCCAGCGTGGCGATGATCGAAGCGCGACTGCAACTCGGTTAGCTCTCGCCGAGCGACGTAAAGGGAACCTACGCCCCCGATCCGGGACCGAAGTAAATTTTTCGATATCTTTTCCAACGCGAGTCTTTCGGCCTCTTTCTTTGTTTTGTGTGTCAATGAAAATAAATCAAAAGATACGCAGCGGGATACAGACATATATTCAGAGATGTAGTGAGTCGAGAAATTAGGATCATATCTAAATTCTCGAACATCGACTTTTTCGTAGATTTGACGCGAAGGATTATAATTATAATGCTGGAAACCGTTTGACGTAGTGATCGCTCCGATCAGGCGCTCCACGGCGTGATGCATCGTTCCATCAGGCTGGGCGTATTCCGACGGAAAAAGACTGTAACTCCAATCGTGATCCAACAGCTGATCAATCGCGATAGGCCTGACCCAGAACATCCCTCCGACGGGATATCTGACGAACCCCGGCGAAAATCGCAATCCATGCGACTGTCCCCATTCCTGCGCTATCGCATAATTGCCGAGCCAATGCTCGCTCCAGAATGGCAGCGGCGCATAGGTCTGCGGATACGCCAATCCACAGTTCGGATTTCGTTTGAATAAGTCAATCGTCGATCTCCACAATGCAGGGGTTCCGATCGAGTTTTCAATCAGGTATTCCCCCCAGCCCGCGAATAAATCACCACGGATAAGGGATTTTTTTGTATGAATATGGCACATCAAATCGTATTTTCTTAATTCATCTCTAAACTCCACCAAGAATTGGGCAAAATTTCTACCCCTATTTGGACCGACAACAATTTGGCACGAGCCGAAATTGCCCATTGTGTCAGCCTTTGAGGCGATAGTCTCAGCGATCTCGTCGTCGCTTGTTGTAACAAATATATCGAATTCGAACGGAGCGAGAGAAAGACGACAAAATATTTTTTCGGCGATGTCAAGATAATGACAATGGATGACGACAGCAATTTTCATTTCTTCACCTTACGTATTCATCCAAAAATTTTTCCATTCGGTTGCAATAGCAAATAACAATTTGCAATGTGCGTCTCGCTCAACCTCCATGCCAATTTCCCAGAACAATATTCGCCGAAATTCTGTTTCGTAAATCCTCGGTCATTCGCGCAACGAGGCTTAGGGTGCTAGTGAGGACCAAGGGGCATGCGCTGACAAGATGATCGTCTCGCGATCGCGCACCTACTGACCGAAAAGGCAAGACATCTCCCCAGAATCTGCGCCGTGCCATTTCGACCATTCTCAGGCAGCCTCCGGACCGCGCTGCCTTGCGCACCATCCTGGCCGAATCAAGCCCCTGGTGGAAGGCCATCCAGATCTTCATCCGCTGGACGCAAGCCGGCCCCTGGGAACGCTTCCTTTCGCGCAGACCCGGGTCGCTGCCCTCGGCACGGTGTTCTTCGACGGCATCAGCCTCCGCGGCCACAAGCAATCAGCGGAGACGTCGAGATCCGGGGGAAATGCCTGCGGCCAAGCCATCGGGACGTGGCGCAGACCGAGAGCGGTGCGCTTGGACGCGCCGAGGCGCCTTCTCGACGAAGGCCGAATACGGCGGCCCTACGCATCGTCGCCGACGACGGGACGGGCGGGCTCGAACGCGTCGCCATCCTTGGACAGATCGGCGAGGGGCTGGAGCGCCTTGCGGAATGGGTGAGCAAGGACGAAGAGGACCACCAGTTGCAAGGTGGTCTCGCAAGGTGGTCTCGCCGGTCGATGATCGGGTGTAACGGTTTAGACACACTCTGCATTAACTTCAGCCGCATGACGGCGGTTGAGACGCTAGGGAAAATTTTTGGAACTCTCAGGCTGGCGAGAAGGCCGTGTCATGTGATAATCGACGTCCAAGCATAACCAATGCGGGCGCTCACTGTTTCAGTATAGGCGTGCATCCTGCATACCGTCGTTCTCAAAACGCATAAAAATCCAAATATTGGGGTCTAAGATGGCAAGCGTTACAGCAGGCACCCGCGACCAAGAAGTGTCTTTCATCTCCGGCGTGAATGCCGATGGAACGCTCGCCGGCCCCGCCTTCGCGACTTACAACGGCGATACACCGGATACGTACGGAAACACGTCTGGCCAATTTCATTGGGGACCAGTGAATACCGCAGGGACTGGTGGCGGCCTGCTGAATTATTATTTCGATACGAATGCAGGCTGGAACGCCAACGAGCAAGAATCGCTCGTCTCCGGCCTGAATATGTGGTCTGCGATTGCGAATATTTCTTTCCAGCAGACAACTATCGCTGCGGACGCCAACATTACATTTACCCGTAATGCGAATGGCGATGCGTTTGCGCAATCGAGCTCGCAGCAACACGCTGTTGGCAGCACCATCATCACACCGCCCGATGGGAACAGCGTCACGATCTCAATGGATATCGGTGACAGCACGAGGCGTGTCGGTGGCCACGGAGCGCTGGGGGACTTCCAGAGCGGAGGCTATGGCGTCAGTACCGTTCTGCACGAGGAAGGCCACGCTCTCGGCCTCGGCCATGGTGGACCATACAATGGGAACAACGTGCCGAGCCAGCAGCTGGGTGCTTACGACAACCAGATCTCGACGACCATGTCGTACTTCAGTCCCCATGGCTCGACGGCATATGACAGTCCGGTCGGCGCAACCAACTGGACGACAGGCGGCACTCAATACTACCCTACGACCTGGATGCCCCTCGATATAGATGCGATCCAGCGGCTGTATGGCGCCCAGACGAACGGCCCGCTGAACACTGCCCAGACTTTTGGATACAATACCACGATTACCGGAAGCCTTAAGCCTTATTTCGATTTTACGATCAATACCAGACCGATTCTCACGCTCTACGATACGGCCGCAAGTGGCAACACTCTCGATCTGTCGATGAGCAGCGATGCGGCGACGTTGAATCTGAATTCCGGCACTTATAGCAGCGCCTTTGGAATGACGAACAACATCGTCATCTATGACAAGACCTATATTCAAAATGTGTACTGCGGAAGCGGGGACGACATATGCACTGTAAACAGCGATA
The DNA here is from genome assembly GCF_900116815.1 of Methylobacterium sp. 174MFSha1.1. Taxonomy (NCBI): domain Bacteria; kingdom Pseudomonadati; phylum Pseudomonadota; class Alphaproteobacteria; order Hyphomicrobiales; family Methylobacteriaceae; genus Methylobacterium; species Methylobacterium sp. 174MFSha1.1. The sequence goes on from NZ_FPCB01000011.1 coordinate 222,960, forward strand.
AGGGAAATACGATCGACGGCGGCGCGGGCAACAACAAGGCGATATTTTCTGGAAATCGCGCCGATTATGTGATCACCGAGAAAAATGGATCGACCCAGGTATCGCAGGCGTCGAAGCCCAATGGCCCCGTGAGCACATTGAGCAAGATTCAAACATTGCAGTTCAACGATCAATCCGTTGCTGTATGTTTTGCCAGCGGCTCTCTCATCTTGCTGGATCGTGGCGAGGTCGCTGTGGAGCGCTTGCGCGTCGGCGATGTCGTGGTGACCGCCTCCGGCGAGCAGCGCGCGATCCGCTGGATCGGCCACCGCACCATCGACTGCCGCAACCATCCCAATCCGCTCGCCGTCCTGCCCGTCCGCATCGGCAAGGACGCTCTCGGCCCGAACAAGCCCGCCCAGGACCTCTGGGTCTCCCCCGGACACGCCATCTGCCGGGACGTGGACGGCGAGGCGCTCATCCCCGCCTCCGCCTCGTCAACGGCGCCGCCGTCACTCAGGTCCCGGTCGACACCGTCACCTACTGGCACGTCGAACTCGACAGCCACGACCTGCTCGTCGCCAACGGCCTGCCCGCCGAGAGCTACCTCGACATGGGCAACCGCCGCTTCTTCGCGCAGGAGTCGGTCGTCGACCTCGCGGCACGCCCCGATGCGGATGCCGCGTCCCGCACCCATGCCGATTTCTGCCGGCCCTTCGTCGGCAAGGGTCCGCTCGTCGACGAGGTCCGTGCCCGCCTTCGCACCCGGGCCCTCGAGAACGGCTGGACGCTCGAGCAGAACGCGATCGCCGAGCTCCATGTCGGGGTCGGCGGGCAGGTGATCCACCCGGTCCTGGACGGCGCGACGGCGCGGTTCCGGTTGCCGGCGGGTTG
>NZ_FPCB01000080.1:0-7311 GCF_900116815.1 Methylobacterium sp. 174MFSha1.1
TAGGCCGGCGGCAGCAGGCGCACCTCGTGGCCCAGAGCCCGGATCTGGCGCGCCCAGTGATGGGCGGTGGCGCAGGCCTCCATCGCCACGATGGTGGCGGGGATCTTCTTGAGCGCCGGCAGCAGCTTGTCGCGCGAGACGCGCTCGGTGCTCACCACGGCGCCCTGCGCGTCCTGGGCCTCGAACTGGAAGACGGACTTGGCGATGTCCAGGCCGATGATGCTAATCTGCGTCACGGACGGTCTCCTCGGTTGGGTGTCAGACGACCTCAACCTGGCACTTATGATGCCGGCGGGGGCCGTCCACCCCAACATCCCGGGGCTCGCCTGAAAGGCGAGAACCCGGGATCCAGAACCGCGGATGGTGGAGAATCGGGCGGAACGTTCAGAGGTGTCACCGGCAACACCTGAGTGTCTGGATCCCGGGCTCCGCTACGCGGCCCCGGGATGACACCGAAGGTCTACGGACCTCGGCGCGGATTCGATCCGGGCCGAGCGATCGACTATTACACCTCCAGCCACTCCCGCCGCACCGCCTCGTTGGCGCTGAGCGCCGCCGGCGTGCCCTCGAACACCACGTGGCCGTGGCCCATCACGTAGAGCCGCTGCGACAGCTTGAGGGCGATGGTCAGCTTCTGCTCGACCAGCAGCACCGAGACGCCGCGGGCGGCGATCTCGCCGATCATCTCGGCGACGCGGGCGACCATCTGGGGCGAGAGCCCTTCCGTCGGCTCGTCGATCATGATGAGGTCCGGGTCGCCCATCAGGGTGCGGCAGATCGTGAGCATCTGCTGCTCGCCACCCGAGAGCACGCCGCCGGGCGTGTCGATCCGCTCCTCCAGCCGCGGAAACAGCCGGAAGATGTCGGCGTAGGACCAGCGCCCGCCGCGCTTCCCGCTCTTCTCGCCGAGCGCCAGGTTCTGGCGCACCGTGAGCTTGGGGAAGATCGCCCGCTCCTCCGGCACGTAGCCGAGGCCCCGGCGCGCGACCGCGTAGGGTTTCAGTCCGGCGATCGGCTGGCCCTTGAAGCGGATCTGCCCGCGGGGCGGCACGTCGCCCATGATCGCCTTGAGGGTGGTGGAGCGCCCCACCCCGTTGCGGCCGAGGATCGACACGATCTCGCCGGTCCCGACCCGGAAGCTCACCCCCTGGAGGATGTGGCTCTTGCCGTAATAGGCGTGCAGGTCCTCGACCTCGAGGAGGGGGGACGCGGCCGAGGCCGCCGGCATCGCGAGGGCGGCGCTCACGCGGCCTCCTCCCCGGTGGCGACGCCGAGATAGGCTTCCTGCACGGCGCGGTTCTCCCGGATGCGGGCGGGCGTGTCGGTGGCGATGATCCGGCCGTAGACCAGCACGGAGATGCGGTCGGCGAGCCCGAACACTACCGCCATGTCGTGCTCGACCATCAGGAGCGTGCGGCCCGTCGTGACCTCGCGGATCAGCTGGGTCGCGTGCTCGCTCTCGCTGTGGCTCATCCCGGCCATCGGCTCGTCGAGGAGGATGACCCGCGCGTCGCTCGCGATGGCGATGCCGATCTCGAGCGCCCGCTGCTCGGCATAGGCCAGCAATCCAGCCGCCACCGAGGCGCGGTGGCCGAGGCGGATGCGGGAAAGAATCTCCTCCGTGCGCTCGGCGACGCCCGGCAGGCTCTCGACGCCGCGCCAGAAGGACGGGCCGTGGCCCATCGCCCGCAGCACCGCGCAGCGCACGTTCTCCCACACGCTGAGCTTGGGAAAGATGTTGGTGACCTGGAAGCTGCGGGCGAGGCCGGCCTTGTTGATCGCCGCCGGGCGCCAGCCGGTGATGTCCTTCCCCTCGAGCCGGATCGTGCCGCTCGTCGGCGCGAAGCGGCCGCTGATCAGGTGGAACAGGGTCGACTTGCCGGCGCCGTTCGGCCCGATGATGGCGTGGCGCTCGCCGACCGGGACCGAGAGGTCGACGCCGTTGATGATCTTGGCCGGGCCGAAGCTCTTGTTGACGCCGGACAACTCGATCGCGGGGCTGGGACCGACGGGATTCATGCTGACGGGATTCATGCCAGCTTCTCCTTGGCGGCGTCGGAGGCCTCGTGCCAGGCGGCCGCGACCCGGGGCAGCACGGCGCGCAGAGCCAGCCCGCCGCCGACCGCCATCGCGCCGGCGACGGCCCAGGGCAGGCTGTGGGCGGCGTCGAAGGGAATGCCGACGAGGCTCATCTCGGTGCCGTCGCTCGCCTTGACCAGCACCCGGAACGCCATCTCGATCACCGCGATCAGGCCGGCCAGCATGACAACGAACGGCCCCAGCGCCAGGAGGTAGGCCGGCAGAAGCCGGTGGGCGGTGCCGGCGCGCAGGAGCGGGCCGTGCATGAGGGCGAGGCCGGCGATGCCGCCGGGGGCGAACATCACGATGGCGATGAACAGGAGCCCGAAATAGAGCTGCCAGACCTCCGTCAGGTCGCTGAGCGAGACCTGGAGCAGCGTCACCACCACGGCGCCGACGACCGGGCCGACGAAGGTGCCGATGCCGCCGATGAAGGTGGCGAGCAAGACCACGCCCGACTGGTGCACCCCGAGATAGGCCGAGTTGGCGATCTCGAAGTTGATGCCCGCGAGCGCGCCCGCGACGCCGGCGAACATCGCCGAGAGGCAGAAGGCGGTGATGCGGATCGATTGCGGCTCGTAGCCGAGGAACTCGACCCGCTCCGGGTTCTCCCGCACGGCGTTGCACAGGCGGCCGAGCGGCGTACGGGTGATCGCATACATGGCGATCGCGCAGATCAGGCACCAGGCGGCGATCAGGTAGTAGACCTGGATCTGCGGCCCGAAATTGAGATCGAACAGCCGCAGCATCTTGGTGCGGTTGGCGGTGATGCCCTCCTCGCCGCCAAAGAAGCTGTGCAGGATGTGCGAGCCGGACGAGACCAGCTCGGCGATGCCGAGCGAGATCATGGCGAAGACGGTACCGGCGCGTTTCGTCGAGATGACCCCGAACAGGATCCCGAAGGCGAGGCCGGCAAGCCCGCCGACCACCGGCATCAGCGGCAGCGGGATCGGCAGGCGCAAGGACGCCACGAGGTTCATCGCGTGGACGGTGAAGAACGCGCCGAGCCCGTAATAGACCGCGTGGCCGAAGGACAGGAGCCCGGTCTGGCCGAGCAGCATGTTGTAGGACAGGGAGAACACCACCATGATGCCCATCAGGCTCATCATGGTCAGCGCCGTGCCGCTGGTGAAGACGAGGGGCGCCGCGAGCAGGATCGCGGCGGCGGCAATCCAGGGCAGGATCTGGGCGGCGAGGCTCATGCCCCGCGGGCGGATCGACGGGCGGGGGCCGGCCTGCGCGAACGACCCGGACGGCGCGATGTCGGCAAGGTCGCTCATGCTTCGCGGTTCCCGAGCAGGCCGGTCGGCCGCGCGATCAGCACGAGGACTAGCAGGAGGTAGGGGATGATCGGCCCGACCTGGGCGATCGTCACGTTCCACAGGTCGCCCAGCACGCCGCCCGACGGCGCGGCGTCGATGCCGATCGCCTGGAACACGCTGGCGACCGAGACGTCGAGGGAGATCGCGAAGGTCTGGACCAGCCCGATCAGCAGCGAGGCCGCGAAGGCGCCGGTGAGCGAGCCCAGGCCCCCGACGACGACGACCACGAACAGGATCGGCCCGAGCAGGCCCGCCATGTTGGCCTGCGTCACCAGCGCCGGCCCGGCGATGACGCCGGCCACCGCGGCTAAGCCCGTGCCGACGCCGAAGACCAGCATGAACACCTTCGGCACGTCGTGGCCGAGCATCGCCACCATGTTGGGATGGGTCAGCGCCGCCTGGATGATCAGCCCGACCCGGGTGCGCGTCAGGGCGGCGAGCAGCGCGATGAAGATCGCCACCGAGATCACCAGCATGAACAGCTTGTAGGCCGGGTAGTTGGTGCCGAACACCGTGAAGGCCGGGAAGTCGAGCACGGCCGGCACCCGGTAATCGACCGGCAGCTTGCCCCAGACCATCTGCACCACCTCCTCGATCACGTAGGCGAGGCCGAAGGTGAAGAGGAGTTCCGGCACGTGGCCGTGGCGATGGACGTTGCGCAGGCCGTAGCGCTCGACGAGCGCCCCGATCCCGCCGACCACCAGCGGCGCGGCGACGAGGCCGATCCAGAAGCCGGTGAACTTGCTGATCTGGTAGCCGAAGAATGCGCCCAGCATGTAGAAACTGGCATGCGCGAAGTTGAGCACGCCCATCATGCTGAAGATCAGGGTGAGGCCGCTCGCCATCAGGAAGAGCAGCATCCCGTAGAGCACGCCGTTCAGCGTCGAGACGATGAGGAGTTCGAGCACGCGGGGTCTCCTGCCGGTGCGGGGCGAGGCGGGGTGGGAAGCGCCGGCCCGGACTGTTACAACCCCGCCCTTTCCCGGACGACTGCAGCGTCAGCGGAAGGAGATCCGGGATCCAGCGTAAAAAGTCGCGAAGCGTCCGTCTGTCTGCAACGCTGCAAAGATCGAGCCGCTCCGCGGCACTTCCTCTGCTGGATCCCGGATCTCCTTCCGCTTCGCTGCAGTCGTCCGGGAAAGGGGCGTCCAGTTCAGGTCATTCGCGATGGGTGGGGCGGCACCCCATGATTCTAGGATGCCGCCCCTTCTCCGCTTCAGCTCGGCCGGTCCATCTTGCAGGTGGTCGGCAGCAGGGTGTCCTTCGCCTCGACCACGCCGTCGCCGGTCCAGCCCCAGCCGGTATTCTCGCTGTCGAGGACCTTCGACGTGTCGACCGGTCCGAAGCGCGAGATGTAGATCGGCTGGAAGATCTGGTGGTCGTCCGGGCGGATGAAGCTGTCCTTGCCGTAGAGCGTGTCGTTGTGGATCGAATCCATCGCCTTGGCGATCGCCTTCGGGTCGGTCGACTTGGCGGCGAGCGTCGCCTTGGCCAGGATGTTCATCAGGTTGACCACCCGCGGGTAGGTCAGCTCCTGGCCGGTCTTGGCGCGGAAGGCGGTCTCGAAGTCGTGGCCGGGCTTGTAGTCGATGTTGGCGTAGCCCTCGGAGATCTGGAAGACCCGGTCGGGGAGGTTGGCCTGCTTGATCGCCGTCGGGCCGCCGCTGCCGCCGCCGTAATAGGTGTAGAAGTGGGCCGGCAGCCCGGCATCGCCGGCCGCCTTGAGCAGCAGGGCCATGTCCTGCGCCCAGTTGCCGGTGATCACCGTGTCGGCACCCGAAGCCTTGATCTTCGCGATGTAGGGCGAGAAGTCGTTGACCTTCTGCAGCGGCGCCACCTCGTCGCCGACGATCTGGATGTCGGGCCGCTTCTCCTTCAGCATCGCCCGGGCCGCGGCGCGCACCGCCTGGCCGTGCGAGTAATCCTGGTTGATCAGGTAGACCTTCTTGATCTCGGGCTTGCCCTTGATATAGTTGGTCAGGGCCTGCATCTTGATGTCGGAATTGGCGTCGAACCGGAAGTGCCAGTAATTGCACTTGGCGTTCGTCAACGCCGGGTCGACCGCGGCGTAGTTGAGATAGATGATCTCCTTGCCGGGATTGCGGTCGTTGTACTTGCCGACGAAGTCGATCAGCGCGGCGCCGACCGAGGAGCCGTTGCCCTGCACCACCACCCGGGCGCCGGAATCGATCGCTTTCTGAAGCTGGACCAGGCTCTCCTGCGGGTTGAGCTTGTTGTCGTAGCCCATCACCTCGAGCTTCAGGTCGGGGTTCTTGGCGTTGATCTGCTCGGCCATGAACTGGAAGGTCTTGAGCCCGGCTTCGCCGGTGCTGGCCCCGCCGCCGGAGAGCGGATCGACGAAGGCGATCTTCAGGCTCATCGGCGCGGCGAGCGCGGTCGAGGCCGCCAGGGCCACGAGGCCGGCGGCCGTGATGCGCGCGAGGGTCTTGACCAAGGCGTCCTCCTGGAATGGCGTTCCATCGTTCTTGGGGCGCGCCGCGTTCGGCGTCGCCGACGGGTCCTCGCCCGCCTTGGGCAGACACTGCCTCCCCGTACGGGACGGGTCAAGACGCGAAATGACGATCCGCATCGCGAAACATGTTGCCGTTCCGGCGCCGGATCGGCACCCTAGGCCAGCCCGGGACGAGCACCGAATGAACAGGGCGCGGGAGGGAGGCGGCAGCATGGCACAGGCGGTGGCGGCGCGCGCCGGCGCGATCACGCAGGACATCGTGGAGCCGGAGGACGGCGACCGGCAATTCGTCACCGCGCTCGCCCGCGGCCTGCAGGTCCTGCGCGCCTTCCGGGACGCTGCCGAGATGCTGGGCAACCGCGAGATCGCGGCCCGCACCGGCCTGCCGAAGCCGACCGTCTCGCGCCTGACCCACACGCTCCTCTCCCTCGGCTACCTCGTCCACGACCCGGAGGGCGAGCGCTACGGCCTGGGGCCGGCGGTGCTGGCGCTGAGCGCCGCCTTCCTGCGCCAGAACTCGTTCCCGCAGATGGTGAAGCCGTTCCTGCAGGATCTCGCCACCGCGGTGCAGGCCCACGTGGCGCTCGGCCTCCTCGACGGGCTGTCGAGCGTCTACGTCCAGCTCTGGCGCGGCCAGGGCCAGCGGATCGTCCTGTCGAGCGAGGTCGGCTACCGCCTGCCGCTCGCCCGCAGCGCCATGGGCATGGCGACGCTGACGAGCCTCGACGAGGCGGAGCGGGCCGCGCTGATGACCCGTCTGCGCCGCGACGGCGCCGACGCGGCCCGCCTCGACCAGAACTATCGCCGCTGCGCCGCCGAGATCGCCCGGCACGGCTTCTGCGTCGGCATCGGCATCTGGCACCAGGACATCAACGCCGTCGCCGCCCCGATCCACGCCCCCGGCGGGCGGGGCCAGTTCGCGCTCAACATCAGCGGCCCGGCCTTCCTGCTGACCGAGGAGGTCCTGCGCCGGGATACCGGGCCGAAGCTGATGGAGACGATCGAGCGGATGCGTGGGCTCGGGATCGTCGATTGAGGGATTTTTCCAAGTCTTCTCTGAAGATTTCACATCCTCCATGTCATGTATGGACGGCCCCCGTTTCGCAAGGGTTTGTGAGCGTCGGTTTGAGCCAGTCGGTTCAGGAGCAGTCATGTATCCGGCCTCTGATGCCGTCGTGCCGCCGCGGTTGATGCGACGAGGACGACGGCGGGCCACCAAGGGGTGCGCACAAGCGTTCCTTGCGAAGAACCAGGCTCCCAACATCCCGACGCGCTGTGACGCGAGATGACGTGGCGGAGTGTCCTGGTCCCAGGTCCCTCATCCTGCTCTGGCCTTGGCCGTGCTTACAGCTCCTTGCTCACCGAAGGTCGCGTCCCGCCGCTCCTCAAGCGGCGGCGGGACGCGACCGGCCTGCCTGACCGCGCGGGCGCGTCGCG